>NZ_CBFIEP010000013.1:0-1602 GCF_965661635.1 Pseudemcibacter sp.
ATATTAATGAAATTTGATCATCTGCACTATCAGCAAAGAAACTATCTCTTCTGTTATTGCCTGTATCCTGATCACCATATTCGGCACCCACCAATAACGTATGGCCAAGCCCTTCGGTATCAAATTGACCGACTAAGTTCGCCTGTGAAATAAAATTTTGACGGGCGGTTTCATCGCGGTATCCATCAAGTGATGCAGTTCCCGCATTTTGATCAAATCCAATTGGGAAAAGATTTTGGTAAAGTTTATCATAATCCGCATATTGAACGGTCGCATTAAAGGATAAGCTTTCTGAAAAACTATGGTCAATTTGCCCGCGCGCGATATGTGCTTTAAAAGTCGTAAGGTTGACATCAGGATCACCAAAAAATGTATTATCAAAACCACTTAGCGGCACACCATTCAATGAAGGCACACCACGATCAACGACACGGTCATCATTTACATATTCATATGAAAGTTTCACTTTGGTATCGGGCGAGAATTGCGCCGTAAATGTCGGATTTATCGCGAAACGTTCGCCGTCAAATTCATCACGGTGGTTATTAAGCGATTCGTAAAATGCATTCAGGCGAAACCCAAAACGATCTTCAACGCCGACATTAATATCACTGTTAATATTATAAGCGCCAAATGTATCAATGCCTGCTTGGGCCGAGCTGAAATTTTCGTCTATTTTAGCCGACTTGGTCACGCGGTTAATGACACCGCCCCCGCCGCCACGTCCAAAAATCATCGCGTTGGAGCCACGCAAAATTTCAACCTGTTCAAGGTTATAGAGCGGGCGAAAATATTGAACATCATCGCGTAACCCATCGATAAAGAAATCAGCCGTAGTATTTTGTCCGCGAATGGTAATTTGGTCTCTGTGTCCTTCACCTTGCCCGATTGATGTTCCGGGCGTATAGCGCAGAATATCACCCATATCGAGAAAAGCTTGACTTTCGATTTGCTCGCTTGAAACCACTGATAAACTTTGTGGCACATCAATCAGAGGGGTTTTGGTTTTCATGGCGCTAAACTTTTCATTTGCCAGATATTTACCCGTAACAATAATAACATCTTCATCAGCAACACTCTCGGCAGAAACCGGGACAGTTTGACTAAGTACTTGATTTGAAAGCGAGGTCGTTAATAATAATACTGATAAAATAGTATTCGTTTTGTAAAAAGACATTAATTTAAAATTCCTAGTTAATAATAATTATTATTACTAATAACAGAAAGTTTTTGCGAGTCAATCTTAATTACTCAATAAATACGTTTTTTTTCACACGCAGTAATAGAGGCTAAATTTGATAAAAATATTTATCAAAAAAAGAGGGAAATAAATTCTCAAATAGAGTCGTAAATACTAAGCGATAGATTTAAATTTAATGTACTGAATGAATTTTTTATCGCTCTAATGATAATTATAGCCAAGCATATTATAGCTGTAAAAATAATGTAATCCCCACAGTAACACGAGCGCCAGGGCGCTATAACGAATGCGGTCAAATTGTTCCGCGTCGGGCCAGAATTTTACAAACCTGTATAGATAGTATCCTGTTAAAGGAACAGTTAGCATCGCAAAGCTGAGTGCAATTGGCATATAGATCGGTG
>NZ_CBFIEP010000014.1:0-2032 GCF_965661635.1 Pseudemcibacter sp.
TTTGGCACAAAAACTGATTTTAAAAATGTCTACATCGAAGGAATTCGTAAAATCGCAGGAATTGATATTGAAAACGCCAAAGAATTTGGTTTTCGTATCAAATTACTGGGCATGACAAAATATGAAAATGGTACATTAAGCCAACGTGTACATCCTGTGATGATTGATCGAAGCCTTCCGATCGCAAGCGTGATGGACGGATTTAACGCATTAGTTGTTGATGGCGATTATATTGATCGAACGTTTTATCAGGGCCGTGGTGCAGGTGAGGGGCCAACCGCATCTGCTGTGGTTGCTGACTTAATTGATATCGCACGCGGTCATACGGGGCCAGCTTTCTTTAAGCCTGCATCAACATTGGTGGATGCTGAGCCTGTATCAATTAATCAGCGTAAAGGAGAATATTATATTCGTATTCTCGCTAACGATGAAACCGGTGTTATGGCTGATATTACATCCGCTTTAAAAGAATCAGGCGTCTCAATTGATCAAATGAAACAAAAGCCGGCGGAAGTGCAAGGAAAAGTCTATGTTGCCATCGCCACACACGAAACAACGGAAACCGCATTAAGAGATGCCATTAATCGAATTAATGAACTTTCTGTTGTATTAGAACCAACTATGTCTATAAGAATTGAAAAATTATAAATTTCAGTTATATTCGCCACATAGAAATATTAGTAAATATTTTTTAAAAATAGGAAATAATTATGGCAGTTAATTCAACATTGGACCGTATCTTCGTACTCGAATTAGTACGTGTCACAGAAGCAGCCGCAATTGCAGCAGCAAAACTTGTGGGTATGGGTGACGAAAAAGCAGCTGACGCTGCCGCCGTTGAATCTATGCGTAATGAGTTTAATCAACTCGATATTAAAGGCCGTATTGTGATCGGTGAAGGTGAGCGCGATGAAGCGCCTATGCTTTATATCGGTGAAGAAGTCGGCACCGGTAATGGTCCTGAAATTGATATTGCACTTGACCCATTAGAGGGAACAACAATCGCTGCGAAAGCAATGCAAAATTCACTTGCTGTTGTTGCACTAGCTGAAAAAGGTAACCTTTTAAACGCTCCTGATGTTTATATGGATAAAATTGCTGTTGGCCCAGGTCTTCCTAAAGGTATTATTGATCTTGATAAATCAGTAGAAGAAAATATTAAAGCCGTTGCCGATGCAAAAGGCCGTCAAGTAAGCGACATATTGGTTTGTGTTTTAGACCGTCCTCGACATGGTGATATTATTGAAAAAGTTCGTGCTTGTGGCGCGCGCGTAAAATTAATTGGTGACGGTGATGTTGCCGGTGTTATTGACACAACAAATCCTGATACATCTGTTGATATTTATATGGGATCAGGTGGCGCACCTGAAGGTGTTCTTGCCGCGGCGGCACTTCGCTGTATCGGTGGACAAATTCAAGGCCGCTTGACATTCAGAAATGATACTGAACGTGGACGTGCGCGTAAATGGGGTATCGAAGACCTTGACCGTAAATATTCAACTGAAGAAATGGCCGCGGGTGATGTTATTTTTGCTGCAACAGGTGTTACTGACGGTACTTTACTTCGTGGTGTTCATACAACGATTGACGGTAAAGGATACACGACGGAAACAGTTGTGATGCGTTCAGCATCAAAAACGGTTCGCCGCATCCAAACCGAACACAACCGCGAAATTAAATTAACTTAATATATCTTTATGACGAATGATCAAAATTCCATAGCCGAGCATGACTTAATCTTGGCTGTGGAAAAATCAATTACAGGGCGGGCTTGGGTAGCGCGCCCTGCTGAAAATCGTTTCGTGCAAGCAATTGCTCAAAATCATGATCTGCCGGAAATTGTGGCGCGTGTTATTGTCGGGCGCGGTATAACTGTTGATGAAGCCACTACATTTTTAAACCCAACCTTAAAGGAAACGCTTCCTGACCCTTCCCATTTTAAAGATATGGATAAAGCCTGCAACCGAATTGCGGATGCCATTGTTTCGGGTGAGAAAGTAGCCGTTTTTGGTGATTATGATGTTGATGGGGC
>NZ_CBFIEP010000015.1:0-3251 GCF_965661635.1 Pseudemcibacter sp.
GTAAACGGTTTCCGCTTCTCTTGCACGTCCCGCTTCCATTAATACAGCTCCTAAAACATGTCGTGAAGGGAATTGCCACGCCGGTGGTTCTGAATATGTGTCACTGTCTTCAAGTCTAACGGCATTGCTCAAATGATAGACAGCTTCACCATAATTACCCTTGGCTGCTTCAATTTCACCCATTACATATTGCTCGCCAATTAGAAGAGTATCACGAGGAATCCTTAGACCTGTCGTATTATAACCCGGCAAACCTTCTTTAAAAGCTGCCGCAATTTTACTAAATTCGGCTAGCTCTTCTTCTGCTTTTTCCATATCACCCGTGTGAAGATAAGCAAGGCTACGTCCATATCGCCACATTCCATTTAGGAATTGTGCTTTCATAAATGGTTTTGGCACTTCAAGAATTTCTTCCCATTTACCAAAACGAACCATGACATAAATTGGCTGTGCTCGAAAATATTCATTACCCGAGCCCCATGATGTTTTACGAACACCTTCTTCAAGATATGCCTTCACTTTCATTGCGGCATCTAATGAATTTTGACTTCTACCAGTGAACATAGATGACCATGAAAGAAAATGAATATTATGTGGATAATAAACGAGCGGGTATATACTTTGGCTTTTTGTTTCCTCAATATATTCTTCGTCTGCTTCAACTGCTTTAATATTAATATCAAAGGCATCTTGGTAACGTCCTACACGGATGTAAATATGCGACGGCATATGCACCAAATGTCCAGAACCTGGAAGTAATGGATGAAGTGCATCCGCACTTTTTTCAGCAAGCCAAGGTTTTTTAAATTCTGTAACATGAATATGATAATGAAGTGCACCTGCATTTTCAGGGTCTCTTTCGATAACACTATCTAATACAGAAATAATTTTTGCTGTATTTCCTTTTGGCGTTCCATCTAAATACCAATAATCCCATGGTTGCGTGTTCATGGCAGCACCCGCATAGAGAACGGCAGCATCCAAATCATCCGGATATTTATTCATCAATTTTTCAGCGGCGTTCATATAAGCAATATCAAGCGTTTCGCGAGGAATAGAGAGATCGTCATTATAACGGGCTTCTAAAACTTCTATATAATCACGCTCGCGCTCTGTTACTTTATCTTTTAAAGCGCTCGCCATATGTATCGCTTCATTGGCTTGATCGGCTGAATTCATCATCATAGGGATATTTAAATTTCGGCCAAGCGACCATGCCCAACCCCAATATGCCATCGCGTTATCAGGATCCAATCGGGCCGCCTCTTTAAAAGAACGCAGTGCTTCAGAATGATTGAAGGCAAACACAAGTCGCATACCTTGATCAAAGAAATATTGCGATTGTTCGTTATCAGTGCTGACTTTAAAATGATAATCGCTGAGCCCACTTAAGCGCGGCGCAATCGGCGAAGTCGCTGTTGCAGGGTCAGCATTTAAGGATGCAGGGTCATAAACTTGTGATAGCGATGTGCTTGAAATGGCCAGTGAAAGTACCAACCCCGAAATAATACCCTTGTACATGATGTTCTCCCATCAATCTGATTTAATTTGCGGGCAGCATAACACAAATCAAATATTTACAATACTTATTCTAAGTCACGGTGCCTACCTGTTTGAATTCAGGTTTATCCCATGCGTTTGTTTCCATTATTTGCACGAGGCGTTCAACGGCATCCCAAACATTGACATATGAAACATAAAGCGGCGTAAATCCAAATCGCATAATATCAGGGGCACGAAAATCACCAATAACACCCGCATCGATAACCGCTTGCATAATTGGAAAACCATTCTTCGAAGAAATTGATACCTGACTTCCTCTTTTATCATGTTCTCTTGGTGTCACGATTTCAAAGTCATAGCCATCTAATCGTTCTTCAATCAATTGAATGTAAAGGTCACATAATTTGAGTGATTTTTTGCGAATTTCATTCATATCAGCTCTTAAAAAGATATCCAAGCCAACCTCTGACATTGCGAGTGAAACAATCGGTTCTGTACCCGTCGAAAATTGGCGAATATCTTTTCTCGGGCGATAATCCCTTTCAAACCCAAATGGTAAATCATGTCCCCACCATCCTGTTAATGGCTGCATGGCGACCCCTTGATGGCGTTTAGCAACAAACATAAATGATTGTGAACCGGGCCCGCCGTTTAAATATTTATAAGTACAGCCAAGGGCAAAATCGACGTTGCAACCGTTTAAATCAACAGGCAGCGCCCCGGCACTATGACATAGATCCCAAACAACCAAAGCACCCACATCATGTGCTTTTTTAGTTATCGCAGCCATATCATGAAGGTGACCCGTTTTATAATGCACATGAGTTAAGCATACGACCGCTACGTCATCCGTAATCGCATCCATTATTTCACCGTCTTCGGCAAATGTGATTTCGTGCCCACGATCAAGTTGCTTGATCAAACCCTGAACCATATAATTATTGGTCGGAAAATTACTGCCCTCCATTACAATTTTCTTTTTATCTTTTCTTAGACCTAATGCAGCGGCAACCAACTTATAAACATTGAGGCCCGTTGCGTCCGCGTAAATGACTTCGCCGTCATTTGCACCGAGAAGCTTCGCCGTTTTATTTCCTAACTTTTCAACGAGTTCGAACCAGCCTGCTTTATTCCAACTTTTAATTAGGTCTTCGCCCCATTCCTGTTCGATCACTTCTAATGCGCGCGCCTTCGCAGCTTTTGGCATGGCGCCGAGACTATTACCATCAAGATATATCATCCCATCAGGCAGATGAAATTCATCTGCGAATTTTGCTAATGGGTCGGCTTTGTCAAGGGCTATTAAATCATCACGGGTTAAAGACATCTATTCTATTCTTTCTTGTAATTGAAATTTGAAGCAGACTATCATTGATAAAATAAATCTTCCATGTAAAATTTCTAATTTAGATATAACGAAAAATGCATAACAGGATCGCTTAATGAAACCATATCATTCTATGGATAAAGAAACGTTGGAACGGGAATATAGCCCGAGCAGCTGCATCGATGACATTATGGTATTCATTAAAATGTATATTGATGAAAGTAGAGCCGCACACCGATCCTTAAAAGATATCATGAAAGCCGACATTAAATATGGTCCAGAGAAACGATCAAATATGGACATGTTTATCCCTGATAGTGATGAAGCATTACCAATACACGTCTTCATTCATGGTGGATATTGGCAAGAACTCTCGAAAAATGAAAGTGCATTTGCCGCACCAAATTTCGTCGATCATAAT
>NZ_CBFIEP010000016.1:0-77986 GCF_965661635.1 Pseudemcibacter sp.
AGTGGTGCCCCCAGTCGGACTCGAACCGACACATCCAAAGGATACTGGATTTTGAATCCAGCGCGTCTACCAATTCCACCACAGGGGCAATGAGCAAGGAATATCCGTATTGCTATAAGCATAACAATTGCCCTCGTCAAGTACTGTAATCATTATTTTACTTTTCATCATGTAATAATGGTGTAGAAGAGAATGAATTAAAAATTGGACGCAAATAAAATGCTTCGAAAACTTTATGATACGACTATTACGCTCGCAGAACATCCAAAGGCACTCTGGATTTTGGCAATTGTCTCATTTGCAGAAAGTTCCTTTTTTCCGATCCCGCCAGATGTTCTTCTGCTACCGATGGTTCTTGCGGCCCCAACAAAAGCATGGCGTTATGCATTAGTATGTTCTGTATCATCCATTCTTGGCGGTATTTTTGGATACATCATTGGTGCTTATTTCTTTGATATAGTTGGTCAGCCAATTGTAGATTTTTATCATTTACAATCTCAATTTGAGAGCTTCAGCGCACTTTATAATGACCACGGTGCCGCTATTGTTGCAGTGGCCGGTTTTTCTCCAATCCCTTACAAGGTATTTACAATTGCTAGCGGCGTGACAAATTTAGATATCGCCACCTTTATCATTGCAAGCGCTTTGTCACGCAGTGCGCGTTTCTTTTTAGTGGCCGCTTTGCCATGGAAATTCGGTGAACCAATCCGTGAATTTATTGAAAATCATTTGGGTAAGTTAACACTCATTTTTAGTATACTTTTGGTTGGCGCATACTTATTACTGAAGTATATTTGAGGCATGATGATTCAGATTAAGAAATTATATGGATGGACGTTTGATAACATCCTGTTTTTATCATGGATTGCGTCGATTCTAATGCTTGGTGGTGCTTATGGCTTCGAACATATCGGCGGACTTTTTCCGTGTGATTTATGTTGGCCGCAACGTTATGCACATATGGCCGTCATAATATTTGGTACCTTTGCGCTATATTTTAGAAAAAACAATCCTGTAAAATGGTTACGGTTTAAGCTGATGACAACTTTCTCATGGCTCGTCAGTGTTGGATATTCAGGGTATCATGCGGGCGTTGAACAAAAATGGTGGGAGGGGCCAGACAGCTGCACATTACAAACTTCCGATACTAATATGTCTGTAGAAGATTTTATAAAATCATTAGACGATGTTACCTTTATTCGTTGCGATGAAATTCCATGGGAGATGTTTGGCATTTCAATGGCTGGATACAATTTTCTTATATCGTTATTTATGCTTATTATGTTAACATTAAGCGTGCGAAAGGATATAAAGAAATGACCGACCTAAAAGGAAAAAATGTTCCGAACCGCTTAAGTAAAAAAGAGCAATTAGACCGTATCATACGTGTTGATCACGCGGGTGAATATGGTGCCGTTCGCATTTATGAAGGGCAATTAGCCGTTTTTGGTGATAATCATCCAATGTCTGACACTATCAAACATATGAAAGAACAAGAAGACGTCCATTTAGAGCGTTTTAATAAACTTGTTCGTGAATATAATGCTCGACCCACTGTTATAACGCCGATTTGGCACGCGGCCGGTTTTGCTTTAGGCGCGGGTACCGCCCTAATGGGAACAAAGGCGGCAATGGCATGTACCGAAGCCGTGGAAGAAGTGATCGACAAACACTACGCCGAACAAATCGAAAGCTTAGATGACGATGAAGGAGCGCTTGCTGAAACCCTCGAGCAATTCCGCCAAGAAGAAATTGAACATCGTGAAATTGCCATCGCCAATGGTGCACAAGAAACACCTGGTCATGGCCTTCTTTATGGGGCAATTAAGTTAGGTGTTAAAGCTGTTATTAAAGTGGCTGAACGAATTTAATAATTAAGCTCAAACTTTCGCTAAGAATTCCATCGCTTTTTGTAAGCCATCGGGGCCTATATTATGCATCACACTTGGCGATACATGATTTTCAACATCAATCCCGAATTCTTTTAGCGCAATAAATGCTTCATGCATCATTTGGACAGGCACCACGTTATCCACGTCACCATGAACAAGAAGTACAGGTGGTTTTGATGTAATTTCAGCTTCCCAATTTTCAGGAAGTGTCATGGCACCTGAAAATCCAACGATGCCTCCAATATCACTCTTTCGGCGCAATCCTACATGTAAAGACATCATGGTTCCTTGGGAAAACCCCACAAGAATAAGATCCTTATCTTCAAACCCATATCTTTCCAACTCCTGATCAATAAAATGATCCAATGTCGGGGCTGCCTTTAAAGTGCCGACTAATCTTTCTTCTTTACTTAAAGTACTGAGAGGGAACCACTGATAGCCATTTGGAGCACCGTAACAAATTTCGGGTGCATTTGGTGATACATAGACGGCATTAGGTAACGCCCGTTTTAAATGTGGTACGAGCCCAATAAGATCGTCGCCATTGGACCCAAAACCATGGCATAAAATAACCAACTTTTCCGGTTTTCCATTTTCCGGTTCAATACGGGGGCCATTTAATTGTGGTAATTCGCTCATGGTCGTTATACTTTCATAATTAATTTTCTAAGCACTTTTTATAGTAAAGGCCCGAATGACGCAAACTGATAAAGTCATAACACGATTTGCCCCAAGTCCCAGCGGCGCATTACACCTTGGGCACGCCTATAGTGCCAAACTAAATTATGACTTTGCAATTGAAAATGGTGGAGAATTTATTCTTCGAATAGAAGATATTGATCATTTGAGATGTAAAACAGAATATGAAAATAGTATTTTTGTGGATCTTCATTGGCTCGGATTAAAATGGCCTACGCCAGTGCGACGGCAATCTGATCATTTCGAAGATTACGCGGCAGCACTCAAAATTCTTTCTGATAAAGGGCTGCTTTATCCATGTTTTTGCACACGAAAAGATATTCGTGAAGAAATAAATGAAAGTACGCGCGCCCCGCATATGGGCTCCAAAATGGGGCCAGAAGGATTAATATATCCCGGCATTTGTAGGCATTTAACCGACAAAGAAAAAGAAGAAAAAATGAACGAAGGCATTCCTCATGCCATGCGCATTGATTTAAAAAAAGCATTGTCATTGGTAAATGAGCCGCTTTATTGGACAGATTTAAGAACAGGGACACAAAAAGCAGAGCCGGAATTAATGGGCGATGTCGTTTTGGCGCGAAAAGACTTTCCCACAAGTTATCATTTATCCGTGGTCGTCGATGATGATATTCAAAAGATCACTCATATCATCCGCGGCGAAGATTTATATTACGCCAGTCATTTTCAAAGGTTACTGCAATATTTACTGAACCTTAAGCCGGTTACATATGACCATCATCCACTACTTAAAACAAAAGATGGCAACCGACTTGCCAAACGTGACAAGTCCATTACCATTAATTCAATTCGTGAAAGCAGCAAGACCCCAGTTGATTTAGGGGCAATGATTAAAGAGTATCTTTAAATAGATTATTCTTTGTTGGCTTTTTCTTGTTTTTCTTTTTCAGCAGCGATGATTTTTCCTACTTCACCACCGACCTCATTATAAACGAGAAAGCTCAATACATATTGCGCAATTTTCCATGTGCCATCGATCTTTTCCAAAACACCTGACCCGCGAAAACGTCCACCATTGCGGTTTGAGATACTTGTTTCATCAAACCATGCCACAGATCCGGCTTTTGAAAATGCGATGACTTTTTTCTCAGAATGATATGACCAGCCACCATTTTTAAATCGCATATCAACATATTCGGTGAAGTCCGGTTTTAACGGCCAGCGTTCCCATTCATCCGTCCCAAGAAAGGCGCCTTCTTCTGTAAAATGACCAAGATAGCGATCTTTGTCAGCCTTTGCAGCGGCGTCATGAAAATCATCAAGTACAGCAATGATTGCCTTTTCATCTTCAGGGTAGCTTTGCGCAAAAGTTGGTGAGGCAATAAATGCTAATGCCATCAGGCTTAAAAATATTTTTTTCATACTCATTTCTATTCATCAAATACGATGTTTACGCGGCGGTTTCGTTTTCCTTTATTTTCAATTTTCGAAACACGTAAGCGTCCAATTTCAGAGGTATTTTTCACATGTGTTCCACCACACGGCTGAAGATCAACATTTTCACCAACATGCATTAATCTAACGCGTCCACCTTTTCGAGGTGGCTTAACAGACATTGTTCGAACCAGTTCCGGATTTGCATCCATTTCATCATCTGTAATCCAAGAGGATGAAAGATCGTGATTGCCTTGCTGAAACTCGTTGATCTTATTGGTGATTTCTTCCTTATCCAAAGTCATATCCTCAATATCAAAATCAAGGCGGCTTTTTACAGCGCCGATTTGACCACCAGTAACGCCACAAGGAACCGCTGCACAAAGTAAATGAAGTCCCGAATGCATGCGCATATGAAGATAACGCTTTTCCCAATCAATCGTAGCGGTAACGTCCGCCCCAACATCAGGCAGTTTTTGTCCTTCAGCGGGAACATGGACAATTTCACCCGTATCGCGGTCCGTAACAGTCGTCGCAATATCGATATCGTTTATTTTACCGCTATCTCCCGGTTGTCCACCGCCCGTAGGATAAAAAACCGTACGGTCAAGAATAATGCCACCAAGATCATTTATTTTTACGACCTTGGCATCACATGTTTTTAAATAAGCATCTTCGCGGAATAATTCATCCGTCATTAAAATAGTCTCCTTTAATAACGCCAGCTCGTTAAATCAGCTCCTTCAGGCGCAGATTCTTCGATGCGTTTTAAAATTTTATCCACATACATAAAATTATAATTTAAGCGCGAAATACCATTACCATTTTCATGGTCCCCGTTCCAACAATGTTCAGCTCGGTCCCCATAATCCACATCACCATTATAATATGGTGCTTTGGTATTTTCTAAAAATTCTTCTGTCAAATAAACGGCATTATTCAAGTAATAATTATCCATATCACCAACATAGATATTGATCTTACCTTCTAATTTTGGTCCAAGTGTGGCCCAATCACGTTCCATAATATGGCGAAGATCAAAGTTCTCTTTCCAATATTCAGCCACTTCGTGATCGATTTCACCCGTTAGCTTATTCCAAATCCGTTTTGGGTAACCATCTTCACCCATAGGGGAATAGGTCGCTTCCCAAATATCATACTGTCTACCGCTCCGACTTTTACTACCGATGACTGCTTCTAATCGATTATCATCAAATAAAGTATAGCCAATATTTCCTAAATAATCGCGACGACCAGGACGTGGTTTTTTACTGAAATCACTGTCATAGAAATAAGCATTCTTATCTTCATAAAGATTAAGTGCCGTATAAGCGCGAAAATCGATTGGATCAGGACATGCGGCAAAGGTCCCGTTATATTCATCAGGATAGAAAACTTGCACCGCTAATGCTTCCCATCCACCTGTTGATCCACCATATGTGAAACGAGACCAACCCTCACCAATACCACGGAACATTTTTTCAACGTGTGGAATTAATTCATAGGTTAGCGCATCACCGTATGGACCTTGGCTCGCGGAATTAACGGCATAACTATCATCATAATATGGCGTCGCATGTTGAATTTCGATGATAATAAAACGCGGGAAATTTTTACTAATCCATTTTTTATAAAAATCGTGCGCGGCTTGCGCTTGAACGATATTATATCCTTCAATACCAAACCTTGAACTATAGGTTGGTTCCATATTTGGGTCTGGTGGCGTTTCGCTAAATCCGCCAAAATCATATGGGAAATGCCCATGAAAAATCATTAATGGATATTTTGCTTCTGGGTGCTCATCAAAGCCTTCCGGTAATAAAACATTGGCACCAAGAATAACATCCTCACCCCAAAATTCACTCAATAACTCGCTCTTCATTTTTACATATTTTATGTATTTTGTATCCTTAGGGGGTTCGATGGGTGGAATTTCTTGATCCATGGTAATCTCGATATTTTGCGCACCATTTTCAGAAATCGTCACTTTCATAGGCTTACTATAAAAATTACCTGGCTTTCTATTCCATTTCTGACCCTCGCCCATTTCCGGCGGAAGTGATACGGTTTTACCATTGGAAAGGTGAAAATCTTTATAACGATTGATAATTGTCTGAACATAATAGTCTCCAGCAGGCATATCTTTCAAACTGTCAAAGGGATAACCAAGAATACCATTATCTATTGTTTGCGTATCACCCGGTTTCCAATCCGTAACATCTTTACCAAAAATGATCTGACCTGTTGCGCTTGGATTAATTTGAAAACGTGGTTCGCTTCTATCATTATTGGCAAACATTACCATTAGCCGACCATCTTGCTCTCCACCCAAATTGCTAGGGAAATCAACAGATACAGTAATATTGTTATTGGCTGATGCATAAGCAGTTAAACCAAATAACAAGCAAATCGAAATTAATAGTTTTCTCATAGGAAGCCCCTTTTATTTTTAAAGAAAATTATTATTACAGCATTTTTTATAAAATACCAGTGATGTACCGATAAAATACTTTATTCGATGAATGCTTATGTTAGACTGAATTAAAATTAAAGGAGAGAGAAATGAAACCTTGGCTTAACGTACTTTGGGTTGCCCTAGCTGCGGCGGGTGGTTACTTAACAGCGCTGAACAAAACTGGTGTTGAAGAAGCTCCTAGAACTATCACAGAAGTAGTAGAAATGGATCTTGGTGATACTATAAAAAATGCCAAACTTGTCGATTTAACACAGCGTATGGAAGAAGGTATGCCGCAAGGTCCATCAGGCAATGAGCCACCGACAATAAGGCCTTTTAAAGCATATGACGATGGAACTGCAGGTATTCATCGATATAATTTTCCCGGCCAATGGGGCACCCACGTTGACCCACCAGTCCACTTCGTAAAAGGCTTAAGAACACTAGAAGATATTTCTCTATCAGAAATGATTTTGCCGTTGGTTGTCATCGATGTTCATGAAAAAGTTGAAGCCAATAATGATTACCAGGTTTCAATGACTGATATTTATGAATGGGAAGAAAAATATGGCGCTATTCCCTCAGAAAGTTTTGTCGCCCTTCGCACGGATTGGTCAAAAAGATGGCCAAGTGCTGAAAAAATGAGAAACAGAGACGAAAATGGAGTGAGCCATTCTCCCGGTTGGAGCCGTGAAGTGATTGATTATTTAATTCTAAACCGTAAAGCCACGGCCATCGGTCATGAAACTTTAGATACTGACCCTGGTCTTCAAGCTGGGAATGGTGAATGGCCATTACAAACCTATTATATGGGGCTTGATAAATACCAAATTGAAAATATGAAAGCATTAGATGAAGTGCCTGAAAAAGGTGCATATATTATTGC
This sequence comes from Pseudemcibacter sp., assembly GCF_965661635.1. Classification (NCBI taxonomy): domain Bacteria; kingdom Pseudomonadati; phylum Pseudomonadota; class Alphaproteobacteria; order Emcibacterales; family Emcibacteraceae; genus Pseudemcibacter; species Pseudemcibacter sp. Next base: position 7,328 of record NZ_CBFIEP010000016.1, read on the forward strand.
GACTTGGGCCGTTCCAGAAAAGGGAAGCGGATTTCCCGCACGCGTTATTGCGATTATTCCCTAAAATATACATTCATCATACTGGAATTAATTCAACTCATACTTATATTTAAAGCAAATAATAACAGGATCGCTTTATGCAAACTATATTAGAAATTCTCATTCCCATAAGCATTATAATCACTGTAGGTATAATGTTTAGTGGCGCCTTTAGTATGACTAAAAGCGAAAGCGACGGCAAAAAAAGTAACAAAATGATGCGTTATCGTGTGTTGTCGCAATTCATATCCATTATACTTATTGTTCTTTATGTTTGGATCAGAAGCTAGAGTGAATTAATGGTTAAACTTGATAAAATATATACGCGCGGTGGCGATAAGGGTGAAACATCACTCACTGATGGAACACGCGCAAAAAAATACGCTCCAAGAGTAGAAGCTTACGGCAGTATTGATGAAAGTAACGCAATTATCGGTATTGCGCGTCTTCATACAGAAAATGAAAATGATAAAATGCTCTCACGCATTCAAAATGATCTTTTTGATTTGGGAGCTGATGTTTCCTTACCTCTTGGCACAAAATTTGAAGAACACGCCCTTCGGATAAATGAAAATCAAATCGAGCGATTAGAAAACGAAATTGATCAAATGAATGAGAATATTGCGCCTTTAACGTCATTTGTTTTGCCGGGTGGCACGCCTGCTGCTGCTTTTTTACATCAGGCAAGAACGGTTGTGAGAAGGGCCGAAAGGTTGCTCGTACGGGTCGCTGAAGAAGAAGAAATATCGCCCTATACAATCCAATATTTAAATAGGCTTTCTGATCATTTATTTGTAATGAGCAGAAAAGAAAATAATAATGGCAAAGACGATGTGCTTTGGATTCCGGGTCAAAATAGAACCTAAATAGAATTAAAGAATAAGAAAGTAGAAATTATGAGCGCGATGAAATGGAAAACGGCCCCATGGGATGACGTATTACTGCTTGAAGAAAGTTTAAACGAAGAAGAACGCATGATCCGAGATCAAGCAAAAGCTTTTTGTCAAAGTGAACTTTTGCCAGGTATTTTAGAAGCGAACCGTCATGAAAAATTTGACCGCAATATCCTGACTAAAATGGGAAAAATGGGTTTCTTAGGCCCAACAATAGACGGTTATGATTGTGCCGGCGTTGGTTATGTATCATATGGCTTGATCGCAAGAGAAGTTGAAAGCGTTGATAGCGGATACCGTAGTGCCATGTCGGTTCAAAACTCACTTGTAATGTATCCCATATATGCCTATGGGTCAGAAGAGCAAAAACAAAAATATCTGCCCAAACTGGCTACTGCTGAACTTATCGGCTGTTTTGGCCTCACAGAACCCAATTCAGGGTCAGATCCATCAAGTATGCAAACAAGGGCGAAATCCGTTGATGGCGGATATCTTCTATCTGGTACAAAAATGTGGATTACAAACAGTCCAATCGCAGATGTGTTTGTTGTATGGGGGAAAAATGACGATGGTATCGTGCGTGGCTATATCCTTGAAAAAGGAATGAAGGGATTAAGTGCCCCAAAAATTGAAGGTAAATTCTCATTAAGGGCGTCAGATACCGGTGAAATCGTTATGGATGAAGTATTCGTCCCAGAAGAAAACATGCTTCCAAATGTTGAAGGAATGAAAGGACCATTAGGGTGTTTATCAAATGCCCGCTATGGCATCGCATGGGGTGCGCTTGGTGCCGCAGAATTTTGCTGGCATGCGGCAAGGCAATATACAATGGACCGTAAACAATTTGGAAAGCCGCTTGCAGCTAATCAGCTTATTCAAAAGAAATTAGCCGATATGCAAACAGAGATTACATTAGGACTACATGGCTGCTTACAAGCTGGACGTCTGCTTGATCAAAAGATGCTTTCGCCGGATGCCATATCATTGCTTAAACGCAATAATTGTGGAAAAGCATTGGACATTGCCCGCACCGCGCGGGATATGCATGGCGGCAATGGTATTGCGGATGAATTCCACGTCATTAGACATGTTATGAACCTAGAAGCTGTGAATACTTATGAAGGCACACATGATGTTCATGCGTTAATATTAGGACGCCTACAAACTGGCATTAACGCTTTCTAGCTATGGCAGGCCCTTTATCCCATATTAAAGTGCTGGATTTAAGCCGTGTTTTAGCGGGACCATGGTCCACGCAAATTTTGGGGGATATGGGTGCCGATGTGATCAAAATTGAACACCCTGGAATTGGCGATGACACACGCCGATGGGGGCCTCCTTTTCAAAAAAATCTGAACGGCACCGCAAGTGATGCCGCCTATTTTCACTCAACGAACCGCAATAAAACATCGAAATCCATTGATATATCCACGACTGAAGGACAAGAAGAGATTAAAAAACTTGCTCTTGAATGCGATATACTCGTTGAAAATTATAAAGTTGGCGGATTAAAAAAATATGGCCTTGATTATGAAACGCTTTCAAAAATAAATCCGCGGCTGATATACTGCTCAATCACTGGTTTTGGACAAACGGGCCCTTATGCAAATCGTGCGGGGTATGATTTTATGATTCAAGCTATGGGCGGCTTGATGAGCATCACTGGTGACAAAGACGAAAATGGTGGCGGGCCACAAAAGGTTGGGGTGGCCATCGCTGATGTTATGACCGGAATGTATGCAACTGTCGGGATATTAGGGGCTCTTGCCCACCGTGATAAAACTGGCGAAGGACAATATATTGATGTTGCCCTTTTAGACACACAAATTGCTATGCTCGCCAATCATACGTCTAATTATTTACTGAGTGGAAATATCCCAAAACGTTTGGGCAATGAGCATGTCAGTATCGTGCCCTATCAAACTTTCAAAACAGCAGATGGCGATTTAGTGCTCGCGATCGGTAATGATAGTCAATTTGCATCTTTTTGCGAGACGACAAACCAAAACTGGTCAGAAAATCCACTTTATGCATCCAATTCGTCGCGCGTGGAAAATCGTGAAGAATTGATTCCTTTGATCGCTGAAATTATGATCACCAAAACGACTCATCAATGGATAATCCAACTTGAGAAACGCGGTGTACCATGTGGTCCTGTAAACTCGCTGGCCGATATTTTAAATGATCCGCATGTAAAAGAGCGTGGCGTCGTTACACAAATTAAAGATAAAGACGGTACTGATGTAACCGTTATAACTAATCCGATTAAATATTCAAAAACACCTATGGAATATAAGAAAGTTCCCCCTAAGCTCGAAGATTAGAATGTGCCTTGTAAGAAAACGGACCATTCTCGCACATAACGCCAATCCCGGTTTTCCAAACGACTTAAATCATTATATCGAATGTGATCATTATAAAATCTCATAGCCGTTGTATATTTTCGGTCTGTGATATGTTCAAACATGAAAATCAGTCGCATGTTATTACCAAGATTATATTCCACAAATGCTTCATATAAATCACCATTATCCGTTGAGGCAACTTGATCAATTTCATGTCTGGAACTATCGCTTTTAATCGTACCCTTAAATCCATATGAAAGGCCGATATCCGTCACATCATGGCGAAAATTAAATGTAAATTCATGTTCAGATTTCCATTTAAATGGACGTTCAACACCACTAAACTGGTCCACTACGTTTGTATCGTCCCACGTGTAATCTACACTCACAACGGCATTAGGTAGTCCGAAGAAACCAAGACGCACGCTCCCTGTTGTTTTTACCCCATATGAACGGGCTTTTGGAATATTGCCAGATCTTGAAATTGGATCAATGTCGCTACGTGGAATAGGGTTACCAAGATTATCTTCAAACTCTGTAAAGTCCACCAGTTCAATATAGTCGGTTAAATCACGGTAAAATAAATCTACTTGAATGGCACCAGCATCATTGGGAAAACGATGTTCATAAACTAAATTATAATTTAAGGCCTTTTCTGGAACAATACCAGTATTCCCTAGGCGCAATATATCATTATTAACATCATAGCTAGCAACAAAATTCTGAAAATCCAATTGACTAACTTTTCTCTCAATCGTTGCTCTTAACTGATCACGTTCTGTGAAATCATATCTGAAATCGACACGAGGTTTCAAAAAGCTGAAATTTGAACTTCGTTCAATATTTTCCCCAACAATTGGGACGGTTACAGAACTAATCTTAGAAAATTCACCGATCAGTGAACTTTGAAGCACGGCCGCTTGCGTAATATTATAAGTGTGGTTTGTAAATATTTCATAACGGTTTTCTTTAACCGCAACATCGTCATTCACATTAATACTGTATGCGCCTTGATCAAATCCTTCATTCGTAAATATCTTATCATAATTATTAATTGCTGCCTCTGCACCAAATTCGATTACCTGATTGCCAAAGATATTTTTTATAAAAGAGCTACGAAGAATTTTTTCTTTTCGAACACGATATTCATTATTTCTAAAATTAGGGATATCATCACTATCAAATACATTACTATAAATCGATGTTTTATCACTGCGGTCACGGTTGGCGATAAAAAGTGTACGCCATGTACCTAATACATCAACTTTTTTAGTGAAATCACCGCCAAACTCCCATTTATCAGTGGTTTGGTCCTCGTTCCAATTTTGATTTTGACGGGCTTCATTGATATTTTGACTAAATCTCGGTTCTAACTTTCGATAATTACCTGGCTCATATTGACCATTCAGTCGATATTCATCACCATTTTCCGCATTATAGGTAAGATTACCATTAAATCTTAGGTATTTTCGTAAGTTATCCGTGTTTCTGCCTGTATCAGCGGCTTTAACCATTTCGGGGGTAAATACTTCATCAAGACGGTGCTCAATATGTTGTCCCTGTTTCGCTTCGATACCGACGATATAATCAAATTTTCCTCTCGTCGCATTATGGGAAACCTGAAGGTCCGGTGAAAATAAATACCCTTCTGATAATCGTCCGCCCGCTCTCCAGAATGTACTGGATGTGGATTCGTCTTCATTCATAATAATATTTACAACTAGACCCTGACTTTGGACATCAACATCGCTTGACGCCCCACGAATAATTTCAACTCTTTCAACTTGTGATGCAGAAATACGTTGTAATGTACTATTGATATCATTCGCTTTACCGGAAATACGTTTGTTATTGATCAAGATTTGATCACCACCAGAGCCAAACCCCCGTTCCTGTTGGCCACCGCGCTGCGTTCCACCAACTCGACGGTTCGCATCTAAAATTGCCTGTACACCCGGAACCCTTTGCAACATTTCAAGCAATGTCGAAGGTGCGTATTTGACAAAATATTCTTTATCATAAGCCACTACTGATTGATCTTCTGATGTTTGTGCCAAAGAAGATAATGGTAGTAATGCGGCGGAACCTAATAAGGCTGCCGTGAGTAATTGCTTATACATAAAAAATGTCCCCTAGAACTTCGTCATTCTATATCCAATGATCCCCGATATTATCAATGCTTTTCTTTTAAACGGTATCTTTATCATAATAAAGGCGGACAACATGTTCTGCTTCGGCAAAAAAGAGCCAGCGTTCCGCCATCATGCCCCCCAAACAAATTAAAGTAATAAGAATGGCGACCGGCAATCCTATATAAAGAAGGACGGCAGGAAGTATAAAGCCACACCCAAGAGCTAACCAACGCATCATCGCCCGTCTTTTTGGGCATAACTCATATCCCATTTCACGTTGAAGATAATTTTGTCCCTGATGGGCAGGCTCAAACGGACGAGCTTTACCGAAATCAGGAAGCCCAAGTGCATCTTCACGTTTATATTGACCTCGATGTTTATCGATATGTGCCCACGTCATAATTTTTACGGCAAGAGCTAAAATAAGCAAGGTAACGACCACCATATAATGCTGCCATCCAGCAATCATTATATAGGCCACTCCACCAGAGGATAACGCAAATATTTGATAGCCGATTTTTACCCAATTATTATGCCATGCTGGGATCGCCTTTAATGAAGCGTATATCATGCTGGTCGTGAAAACAGTCACAATAGATCCTAATATGCCTAAAACCGCCATTATAGGTATTAAAGCATTTAGCCCAAGATTTAAAAATTGATTTCCGCCAATAATCACCATAGGGCCATAAGTGAGGATCGCCATAATTCCTTCTCGACTTAACCATGACGTACGCCATTGGCTAAAGGCACGCCAAGCTCTTTCAGGGTGTCCTAAATGAATAGTCGAAGAAAGCAAACCGATCGTTACAAGAACAAAAGAAAATCCTGTGCCGTAAATAATTTGATCTTGCGTAAGCGTTTCACCCATCAAGATATTCGCACAGAGCCAGATAAATAAACCATACCCCATGCCTGAGAAAGTTGTAAAAATAATAACGGAAAGTGCTGGGTGCATTTGATTATCCTGTAAAATCTAACATCGCCCATTTCGTTAGGGCGTCTTTAACAGATGTCACTTTTTCAGTGAGTTTTTTATTTTCTTTTTGTTCACGTTTCTCAGGTGCCAAATATTGATTAACTGGCTTCGTTTCCATTTCTGGAAATAAATCACGCGCATCACCTTCAGCTGCCAATTGAGAAACATTCGAGTTGGGGTCCGCAAAATCACCGAAATGACGCGCACCAGCGGGACAGGTTGATACACATGATGGAACACGGCGCTCTTCTGGGATACTTTCGTCATAGATTTTATCAACGCATAAAGTACACTTTTGCATTACACCAGCCGTCGTATCATATTCACGTGCACCGTAAGGACAAGCCCATGAGCATAACTTACAACCAATACATACATCAGGATTAACGAGCACAATGCCATCTTCTGACCTCTTTAAAGATGCGCCCGTTGGACATACGGTGACACAAGGCGCATCATCACAATGAAGACAGGATTTTGGGAAATATACGGTTCGGTCCGTCTCCCCTTCTTTTTTAAATTCGTAACTATGTATGCGGTTATACCAAACACCACTGGGGTCATCGCCATAAGGTTTTAAATCTTCCATAGGGCCAGTGATGCCACTTGTATTCCATTCTTTACAGTTTACGGCACAGGCGTGACACCCAACACAAATATTCAAATCAATAAGAAGACCAAGCTTTTTATCTGTTTTTTCCGGTAAACAAGTCATCTTTACGCCTCCTCTTTTTCAGTTTTCACTGAACTATTTGTTCCAAGGGATCGTTCATATTCATCAAAGGATAACTCCTTATCAAAACCATATTGCAAGACATCCGGTCTTGGGTGTTTATCATAAAATTTAACGGGATCAATCAACGGCGATGTCACTTCATCAGCCTGGTTTTCGGCTCGTTCAATTTTCACACGGGCATCAAACCATGCCCCTTGTCCTGTGACAGGATCAGAATTCGAACGGGTTTCACCCTCATCGTTGGTTAAATTTTCCGATAAAACATGATTTAAAAGAAATGCTTTTTGTAACTCTGGTGAATTTTCATCCAGTGCCCACGCGCCGCGTCTTTTCCCAATAGCGTTCCATGTCCATACTGTACCGGGATTAAGGCCGTCCATATATTTTGCTTGCACTTTTACTTCGCCGTGCGGACTTTTTACCCATACCCAATCAAGATCATCGACCCCTAAGCCCTTAGCGGTTTCGCCGTTGATGTATAAATAATTTTGTGATGTGAGTTGCCTTAACCATGCATTTTGACTACCCCATGAATGATACATATGCGCAGGACGTTGCGTTAGCGCAGAAAGCGGATATTCGTCGCTTTTACTGTCCACATGCTCTTGTACAGGATACCAGGTTGGCACAGGATTAAAATATTCTTTTATTCTTTCACGTGCATGTTCTGGTGGAAGATGTTCGCCGTATCCTTCAGCCGCAAGATGGAATTTTTGCAACATCTCATTATACACATTTAAAACAATGGGTTCTGGTGATCCCATCCATCCCATTTTGGTGGCGGTTTCCAGATATGCTTTATTTGCAAAACGGTTATATTGCTCTGCTTCCGGTAGTTCAAATTCCCAATAACATCCATTTTCGATATATTTTTTAAGCTGGTCTTGGTTGGGCTCTCCCTTACCTTGGCTTTCGCCGTCTTTTCCACGCCAACCGGAAAGTGGCCCAACGCCCGGTGCCCTCTCATGATTTGTCAAATAATCACTATAACCGCCGGGATATTGTGGGCTTCCGTCATCTTTTACCATACCAGGCAAACCAAGACGCGCACCAAGATCAAGAATAACATCCTGAAACGGCCTTACGTCACGGTCTGGCTCAACAACCGGTTGACGAATTGAATCCGCTGCCGCTTCTGCAGTGCCGATCGGCCGATCCAGCATCGATATCGCATCCCATCGTTCAAGATAAGTTGTATCAGGCAAAATTAAATCGGCATATGGGACTGTTTCAGAATAAAATGCGTCTGAATAAATAATATATGGAATTTTATAGTCGCCTGTCTCAGGATCTTTATCCGTCATATATTTAATAGCGTTTTCAACATTCATTGACGAATTCCACGCCATGTTTGCCATATACATCATAAAGACATCAACCTTATAAGGATCTCCTGCCCATGCATTATGAAGCGACATATGCATCATACCATGAATGGCAAGCGGATATTCCCAAGAAAAAGCTTTATCTAATCTTGTTGGTTCACCATTTTCATCAACGGCAAGATCTTCTGGTCCAGCGGGAAATCCAAGAGGTTCCGCTTCGCAAACTTCGCCGGGTGCGGCTGAAAACCGAGCATTTTTCTTATGTGGCGGTGTAGGTCTAGGAAATGGTGGTTTATATTTAAATGACCCCGGACCATCAATAGCACCAAGCAAAGTTTGCAATAAATGGATCATTCTGCATGTTTCAAATCCATTTTTATGAGCGGCAATACCTCGCATTGCATGAAAAGAGACAGGTCGACCTATGACTTGATCATGCTTATTGCCATAACTGTCGGTCCATTCCTGATCGATGACGATTTCTTCACTAAAGGCTACTTCAGCAATTTCTGCCGCTATACGTTCTATATCGGTCGCCTTTATGCCCGTTTCATTTTCAACATTTTCCAGATTATATTTTTCGCTTAAAAATTCTTCTATTATGTGCTGAAATGCTGGCGTGGCTTTTGTTCCGTCCCCAAGTTCGTATGTCCCAACCATCGCCGGATTTGATGTACCAACTTTAAATTCATCAACGGCCTGCTTTTTAGTATCAAAACACATCGGCTCCCCTGATCCGTTTCTGGCAAAAAGACCATGATAGGCTGTGCCTGGCGCATCAATTACAAGCCACGGACTATTGGTATATCGATTTAAAAAATTCCAATCAATTTTTTCGGCTTTTATCAATTCCGCAATTAATGCACCGACAAATAATCCATCTGCACCTGGCCTAATTCCTAACCACTCATCTGCAATGGCGGCATATCCAGACTGTACAGGATTAACAGAAACATATTTGGTCCCTTTACGGGATTTAATCGTCCCAATACCTTTTTTAATTGGGTTGGAATCGTGATCTTCTGCAACACCAAACATTATAAAATATTTTGTCTGATGCCAGTCCGGCTCACCAAATTCCCAAAAGGAACCGCCAATTGAATAAAGTCCAGCAGCCGCCATATTGACTGAGCAAAAACCACCATGTGCCGCATAATTATGTGTTCCGAATTTTGCAGAGAACCAGCCCGTTAGTGCTTGGCTTTGGTCTCGTCCGGTAAAAAAAGCTAATCTCTTTGGATCTTTTTCTCTAACGGCACGTAGCTTCTCGGTGGCCATTTCCATGGCCTCGTCCCATGAGATTTCTTCAAATTCACCACTTCCCCTTGGACCAACTCTTTTTAAAGGAGCGGTCAATCTTGCTGGTGAATAATGTTGCATAATACCGGCAGAGCCCTTAGCACAAAGCACACCTTTATTCACAGGGTGATCAGGATTTCCTTCAATATATTTTACTTTACCATCTTTAAGATGAACATTGATACCACAGCGACACGCACACATATAACAAGTCGTTGTTTTTATTTGATCGCTACTTTTATTTTTCATGAACTAAACCACCGGACCCCTCACGTTAATTATTTAGACATTAACATAAACAAAAAAGTATATTTTTTTAATATTCTACCATAACACCAAATCTGTAGAATGAAATCCCACTTAAAACATTATTATAGAAATTCTTTTTAGTTATTTTGCGAAATCCGCACTCTTATGACAAGAATTAATCAAATAGAAATTAAAATTTTCTTTTAAATTTATGACCATAAGCACATGAGTTGATCCATTCTTTTTTTTCGACCATAATACGAAGATACTTACAAGGGAGGAACTCATGCGTACTATCACCGCTATTTTATTTCTAACTATGTCGTTTTCTATAATGGCAAAAGCACAAGATATGGCCAAAATTGAAGCCATTAAAGATGAAGTAAGCCTATCCGTCGAAAAAATGAAAAACTCGTTCAGGAAATTGTAGATAGCTTATTCAGCTTTTCGGAACTTGGGTTTCAGGAGTATGAAACGCAACGATACATCAGTGAAGTTTTGTTAGATAACGGTTTTCGCGTTGAAAAAGGTGTAGCGGGATTGCCATCTGGGTGGATTGCAAAATGGGGTAGTGGTCACCCTATCATTGCTTTGGGCACAGATGTAGACGGAATTCCAAAAGCATCCCAAAAACCTGGCGTCGCTTATAAAACCCCTCTTATAGAAGGGGCTCCCGGACATGGTGAGGGTCATAATTCCGGTATGGCCGTTATTATCACAGCGGCGTTAGCGTTACAGGATGTCATGATGCGAGAGAATTTGCCCGGGACGCTTGTCATATGGCCGGGCATCGCCGAAGAGCTTTTAGCAGGAAAAGCATTCATGACACGTGAAGGGTTATTTGACGATGTTGATGCAGTACTTTTCACACATGTATCAGGAAATTTAGCGACCTCATATGGTAAAGCAAACGGTACCGGCCTTATATCCGTAGAATATACCTTTAAAGGAGAAAGCTCACATAGTGCGGGCGCCCCTTGGCGCGGTAAAAGTGCACTTGATGCTGTTGAGCTCATGAATGCTGGCTGGAATGCGAGGCGCGAACATTTGCATCCACTTCAGAGATCCCATTACATTATTTCTGATGGCGGTGATCAACCAAATGTCGTGCCACAAACGGCATCGGTTTGGTATTATATTCGGGAAATGACTGCGGAAAATATTCTAGAAAATTATGAAAAATTGAATAAAACCGCAGAAGGCGCCGCATTAATGACAGATACCACCGTATCGCACCGTGTGGTTGGTGGTGCATGGCCGCGCTTTTTTAACAAGCCAATTGCAGAAGCTGTCGATAAAAATATTCAAGCCGTAGGCATGCCTAAATGGGATGCCAAAGATCAACAATTTGCGAAAGCTGTGCAAAAGCTTGCAAACACTGAACAGACCGGCTTGAAAACGGAACCCAATGAATTAACCGGCCCATCAGCATATCCGATTAGTGGCGGATCAGATGACATTGGCGACATTTCATGGTTGGTGCCTACTATTAATTTACGTTTTCCTGCGAACATCAATGATCTGGGTGGGCATAATTGGCGCAATACAATTGCTATGGCAACCCCGGTTGCACATAAAGGGTCCGTTGTCGGTGCCAAAGTCATCGCAAGGACACTTGTTGATTTATTGATGAACCCACAGATAATTAAAGATGCCAATGATTATTTTCATAACGTCCAACTAAAAGATACTAAATACGTGCCTTTTATAAGTGCCACAGAAAAACCAGCAATTGAGAAGAACGTAGACATCATGGCTAAATTTAAGCCTGAACTTAAAAAATTATATTATGATCCAAAGAAATATAATACTTATCTCGAACAACTTGGAATTACATATCCAACATTACCGTAATCAACATAAAGGGCGACTTATTAGTCGCCCTTTTTAATTTTGTTGTTTAATAAATAAAGTAGTGTTCCTAGAGCGACAAAAGAAAATAAATATATCCAATTGCGCAGTTCAGATTGTGTCATCGCAAAAATACAAACGCATATTCCGATTACAGGAATGATATAACCACCCGGAATTTTAAAAGCATTTTGGCGTTCTTCTTCTGTGGCATTTTTTCTTACCCGAGGAAGGGCCGAAATACTTATGGCATAAGCGATCATACGGGCTAAAGTACCCGCAACGGCGAGATAGACAAATGTTCCGGTGGTCGCCAAAATCAATACCAAGCCACCCTGAAATAGCAAAGAATTTGAAGGAGTATAATATTTCTCATGCACTTTTCCAAACCACATTGGTAGTGTGCCTTCTTGGGCCATTGCAAAGGAAGAACGAGAAGCAAAAAGCACAATGCCCGCCACATTACCTAGGATTGAAAACATTGCTACAAATATAATAAATGTACCACCCATAGGCCCCATTAAAACGCGCCCAAGTTCAACAAGTGGCGCATCGCCATTATTTGGTGGCGCTACTGACACATATACTAGCTGCAATAAAAAGTAGATAATTGTTGAGAAAACCAGAATAATAAGCAAAGCAATCGGCAAAGTTTTTTTCGCGTTCTTAGTTTCACCCGCAGAAGCAAGTGCAGATTCAAATCCCGTGAAAGCAAAGAAAATTAATAGGACGACGGCGCCAGTATTATCCAAGTAAGGAATATCTCCCGGCACCCAATTTTCAGCAGGTATATAACTTAATCCTAATAATACGAGTAAGATGAGCGGCAGTAATTTTAGATAAGTTAAAACACTTATTGCACCTATGGCGCGGCGAACGCCATATATATTAATTGCGGTTAAGCTCACCACGATGAACGCGATGAATATATTTCTGATTAATCCGGGTTCTACCCCATGCCATAGATAGGCCCCATAATCGAATAATAAATTGATGTTGGCTGCAAAAGCGGCAATACGGCCAATATAAAGAAGCCATCCTGTTTGAAACCCCATTAATGGGCCGTATGCTTGCGACACATATTTTATCGGCCCTCCCGTATCACTAAAATAGCTGGAAAGGGCCGCAAAAGACCAAACAACCGTTAAAGTAAGAAAGCCAAAAATAAGAATAAGCCAAGGGCTAAAATCGCCAGCGGCATCAACCAATCTTCCGGGTAAACCAAAAATGCCAGCACCGATAATGCCATTGAGAACCAAGAAACAAGCGGCAACGATGCCGATATCACGTTTTAATGAAGCTTTTTCTTCGATGTATAATTCCTTTCTTGAATATAGCTATTAGCCTTTTTTAGCAAAAATAGAATTCGCAAAATATAAACCGCTACCAAGCACTATAAAGCCAATAATATATGCCCAGTTGATGATATCCGCTTGAACGATAGCGAACGTACAAACAATAATTGCAATAATGGGAATGAGATATCCAAAAGGAAGCAGCATTGCATTATCAAGTGTTTCCTGATCAGCTTTTTTCCTAATAACCGGTAATGACACCATGCAAATTATATAAGCGATCATTCTTGCTAATGTGCTTGCAGCAGCCAGATAAACAAAGGTACCAGATATGGCTAAGAAAAAAGCAAGAACCCCTAAAAACATGATCGAATTCGCAGGTGTCGAATATTTATCGTGAACTTTTCCAAACCACGCGGGCAATGATCCTTCTTCTGCCATGGCAAACGTCATACGGGGAGCAGCGACTACGATCGCAGTCGCATTACCAAGAATAGAAAAGATCGCCGCTATCACGATCATTACCACACCAATCGGCCCTATCAGAACTTCACCCATATCTATTAATGGCGTATCTCCGCCCAAATCTTCCACCGCATTGACATAAGTCCATGATATTAAGAAGTAAATTGCAGTGATAATAAAGATACCCGTGAATAAAGCCCGAGGGATGGTTTTCTTAGGGTCTTTTGTTTCACCTGCGGTGACAAGAGCGCCTTCAAATCCAACAAAAGCATATAGAATAATAAGTACAAGACCGCTTACTTGATCAAATTCAGGTACACCGTTTGGAAATGCTTTATCCGGAGTTATATGCGGAATAGCCAACACAATTAGCAAAAGTACGGGTAAAATTTTAATAAGTGTAATAACATTAATTGCTTTAACGGTCTTTTTGACACCCATAATATTTATGGCGACCAATCCGCCAATAATCATTAATAGTAAAAACCCACGCAACATTTCACTATCAGCTACTTTTGCTAAATCTAACGCATATGTAACCAATACATTGGTATTTGCGCCAATTGCAGTAACCCGCCCAATATAAAGAAGCCAACCCGTTTGAAACCCAACAAGCGGTCCAAAAGCACGGTTTGCGTATGCAACAGGGCCACCGGTTGTATTAAAATAACTTGCGATTGATGCGAATGTCCAAACGACTGACGATATAAGAACGCCAAATATTATAATAAGCCAAGGCCCCCAGATGCCCGCTTGTTCTACCAACTTACCGGGCAATCCAAATATTCCAGCCCCAATTACACCATTTAACACCAACAAGCCGACAGCAAATAAACCAATATCACGTTTTAGCTTAGCTTCGTTGGCATCTACATTCATCCCGCTACTCATAATTTTCCCTATATTTTTTTTGTGTTTTTATTGTATCCTCTCATGAACCATAATAAAAAAACCGCCATAAATATAACAAAAAATATTTTAACTTTAATTTTAGGACTTTTCGCATAATATATGCGAAGAAAATAAAACGAACACGGAATCAGCATGTCACTAGGTCTTGTACATAGAAAAGAAAAGCAAAAACGGCGCAATAAAAGGATATGGGCTTTTATTAAATTCGTCCTTGTCATCGGCATTTGCGGCGGCATCGGTTATTTCGCTCATGAAATCGGTATTTCAGTCGCACAAGAAGAAGTATTTCTTTGGAAAACACGATACGAAACCCAAATTGCTGAGAACAAAAAACTGAAAGTTGAACTTGGGCAAGATAAAGCTCAACTTGATCAATTAAACCAATTGCTTCCAAACGAAGAAATGAAAAGTTTAATTGCAACAGTTACGGAGAAAGCCAATTCAGGTGTCGAATTTAGCCGCATGGAAACCATCATAAATGGTGTGACTAAAGATGCATCTTGTTTCGCAGAAATTGATACAAAACGATTTATAGTCTTAACCAATTTATCAACAGAATCGGTTTCAACAGCAAGCTATTACCTTGGTTTAATCACATTAGCTGGAACAGGCACACCATCGTTAAACGAAAACGGAAGCCCTGAGGCATGGTTTGATCCGACGAAAGAAGTCACCATTAATTTTATGCTCGCCGGTGGTGAACAACAAGAAGTTTCGGGTACATTACCACTTTATCACAGTGTGATTACAAACGGTTTCGAATATCGATTTACTATCACGCCTGGTCGAACCAGTTTTGTGGATGCAAGCGTTCAGCAATGTAACCTTTAAAATTATCCTTTATCATTAGGGTCACATTCTTCAAGCCAGTCCTGAACATCAGGATGTGAAATAATAGCAGAACAATAGGTTTCAATTACATCGGGCAATTCAATTCCGTATCCTTTAAACCTAAATACCACGGGTGCGTACATCATATCTGCAATCGAATATTCACCGAAAAGGAATGACCCTTTTGCAGCATATTTATTTCGGCACTCTGACCAGATCTCTATAACCCTATCGATATCCTTTTTTAAGTCAGATGTCATTTCAGGTCTGTCATATTTATTTAAACAATCCATTGGCATGATCGATCTAAGCGCCACAAAACCAGAATGCATTTCGGCTGAAACCGACCTTGCGTGTGCCCTTTCTTCGATATCAGTTGGCCAATAACTAGTATCCTGAGAAATATCATTAAAAAATTCTGCGATCGCTAAACTATCCCAGACGAATTGATCTTCGCCGATTTTTAAAGTGGGTACTTTACCCGCTGGCGAAAGCGCATTTAATTTATCGTATTCACATTCGGGCCTTAAATTAATCAGAATTTCATTAAAATCGACGTTAGCATGCTTAATAGCAAGCCAGCCTCTAAGGGACCAACTAGAAACATTTTTATTACCAATTATTAAAGTGAAATTTGACATCATTTAATCCTAACATTTTTGATAAACTCTGATTACAATGGCACGATAACCCAGAATAAAAGGATTGCAAGTGTCTAAATATATCCACACCGGTAAAATTTCCAGTTTGATCAATAAAACTAAGAAACCGACCATTGCCATTGATATCGTTTTTAAAGATGATTTCAATAAATGGAATAAAGGGCTTACTAATAGTCAAAAGAAATGGGTTAAAACGAATAACTTTACTGCAACTCATGGCTCGCTCATTACGTTCACCGCTGAAGAAGGAAATATCGATTTTGTGGCTTTTGGTCTCGATAAAAATGAAATAGACCCATGGGTGTTTTCAAAATTATCATCTTCTCTACCAGACGGCCTTTATAAAATTTCAAATGAATTAGTTGTTCTAAATGCAAATCAAGCATCCTTTGGTTGGGCGATGGCGGATTATAAATTTGAAAGATATCTTAAAGAAAAGAAAAAAAGATCCGTTAAACTGGTCGTTCCCGATAATTGCAGTTATCAAAATGTATGCAGTTCTGTACGTGGCACATGTTTAACGCGGGATTTAGTAAACACACCAACATGTGATATGGGACCGCCCGAATTATCAGATGCGGCAAAAGAGCTCGCAAAAGCATATAAAGCAAAATTCAAAGTCACGGTCGGCGAAGAGCTTCTTAAAAAAGGATATGAAACTATCCATACAGTCGGGCGTGCCGCTGAAAAAGAACCTCGTCTTATTGATATAAGTTGGGGTAATAAATCTTCTCCAAAACTAACCCTTGTTGGAAAAGGTGTCTGCTTTGATACTGGCGGCTTAGATATGAAACCGTCTAGTGCAATGCTTATTATGAAAAAGGATATGGGCGGGGCCGCCCATGTTTTGGGCCTTGGTCAAATGATAATGGAAAGTGGTCTTGATGTTAGGTTAAGGATACTAATTCCTGCGGTTGAGAATAATATTTCTGGTAACGCATTTAGACCTGGTGATATTATTAAAAGTTATAAAGGCACAACCATTGAAATTGGCAACACTGATGCAGAAGGACGTTTAGTGCTTTGTGATGCCTTAACATTGGCCTGTGAAGAAAAACCCGAATTAATTCTTGATTTTGCCACCTTAACAGGCGCTGCAAGAGTGGCAATGGGCGCAGACATACCGCCATATTTTACAGACGATGATGAACTCCATAACGGTTTACAGCAACATATGAGAAGTGAAAATGATCCACTATGGCAACTTCCTCTATATGAACCTTATCGGAAATTGTTATCTAGTAATATTGCTGAAATCAATAACGTTGCCAGTACTGGTTTTGGCGGTGCTATCACGGCGGCCCTCTATTTAAAACATTTTGTTGATGACGGAATTTCTTGGGCGCATTTTGATGTTTATGCGTGGAATATGTCAGATCGTCCTGGACGTCCTAAAGGTGGTGAAGCCATGGGGCTTAGGGCAGTCATGGCATATTTACATAGTAAATATGCAAAATGATCAAGTCGCGAAAAAACAAAGCCATTGATAAATTATTGATTCCTTGGCATTATTCAGATCGTTTAGAGTAAAATTTAGTAACACAACGGGTATACTATGGAATTTGAACTTAGTGGTCACGCAGGGTTGCGGCTATGGAAACAAACTCTGACGAATATCGTTTTAAAAAAGGGTCCAGACCTGACAACAAGGCAACTCAGTGTAATGCTGATGGTTTATCTTGAGCCAAAGCAACACACCGTTCGCGGCTTGGCGGCCGCAATTGATGTTTCAAAACCCGTTATTACCAGATGCATAGACACGTTAAGTATTTTGGGACTGATAAAGCGAGTTAGAGATGAAAATGACCGAAGAAGCGTTTTTATTACCCGTACGGTTAGAGGGGCCGTCTTCCTTACTGATTTTGCTGAAATGATTGAAAAATCTAATGAAGAAGCTAAAGATAACTAACGTTTAAAACCTTGGGGGTGGGATATGACAAATATGGATTTAGACAAGCGTTTATTCGCCTATCGCGATGATATCGCCAATATTGAACTTAAAGGTAAAGTGACCTCAAAAGAATTTTTGGAAGGTGAGAAATATCAAGTCGCGACCGGTATTTCTCGATTATTTGCAATACCAGACGCGAATACTCCCTTGGTTAGTCAATTACTATACGGGGAATATTTTTTCGTATTTGAAATTAATGATGGTTGGGCGTGGGGACAATCCGTAAAAGATGGTTATGTTGGATACTGTTCACTTAATAGCCTGACACTCGATCTTCACGAAACCACACATCATGTCAGCGCCGTTAGCTCACATATTTACCCTGAACCTAATTTAAAAACTCAACCAGTTGATATGCTGCATATGATGTCTGATGTATCTATCATTGATGAAGCTCAGACAAACGGCTTCCTACCTTTAGCAGATGGAAATTGGGTTTACGCGACCCATATATCAAAAGATTATGGTAAAGATCCAGTTTCAGAAGCTCTAAAGTTTCTCTATACCCCCTATTTATGGGGCGGTAGAAGTAACGCTGGAATTGACTGTAGTGGCCTCATACAAATCGCTTATGCTTCTGTTGGAATAGCGGTGCCGCGGGATGCTGATCTGCAAGAAGCTGAACTTGGAATGCAGTTAAAAGAAGACAAAGTTCCTGAATATGGTGATCTTGCTTTTTTCCCGGGTCATGTCGGTATTATGCTTGACGATATGCATTTACTACATGCGAATGCTCATCATATGCGCGTCAGTATTGATCCTTTAAGAGATGTGATAGACATCGTGAGCTTTCAAACTGAAAAACCCCCTCTTAGCTCGATAAAGCGTATCTCCCTAAATCTTTAAAAAGCATAAAAAAAGCCGCTGATAAATCAGCGGCTTTAAAAATTTTCTTTTCAGAAATTACATTGCTTCAGGAGCAGCTTCTACTGCTTCAGTCGCTTCTTCCATAACTTCTTCTACAGCTGCCATAGTTGGCAGTTCCATAGGAGCATCAGAAAGTGAACGTAAGTACATCATGACATTTGCACGATCAGAACCTTTTTTAAGACCCGCAAATACCATTTTGTTTCCTGGAATTGCATCTTTCGGCTTCGTTAGGTATCTATTCAATAAATCAAATGACCATCCACCTTCTTGAGCAAGCATAGCATCTGAATAATTAAATGTACCGTTTGTGGCAACGTCTCTACCAACAACATTCCAAAGGTTAGGACCAATTTTATTAGCGCCGCCATTTTCTTTTGTGTGACAAGCTGCGCATTTTCTAAAGACTGACATACCTTTTTCAATATCAGCAGTTTGAAGCAATTCAGCAATTGAAGGACCTTCTTCAACCGCAACATCTGCAACAGACGCACTAGCAACAGCAGAAGTATCAATTGGATATGCGTTTGCTTCTAATGGTGCTTGATGAAAAATACTTTCAGAAAGAAGGTTAAAACCAATTACACCTAAAATTGCGATCAAGGTGCCCATTGCAAACTTATTTAAATCATGTGAATTCACGGTAAATCCCCGTAACCAATAACAGTTTAATATTAAAAGAGCCTATCATTTTAATTCTATTCTTCAGAATCATAACTCTTCACTATGCCTACTATGTATAGATTTTTTATACACTAGACAAGATGATTTAAGCATAAAATCATTAAATATCCTTAATTTTTCTCATAAAAATAATCTTTTCTCTATCATTGACAGTCATAGACTAAAAATGAATACTGCCGAAATATTTTGGAGACTAGAAAAAATGGCAAAAACCACTAACGACAATCTTGTATCTTTTCAGGGCGACTTAGGCGCTTATTCAAACCTGGCGGCAAAACAATTATTTCCAGATATGGAAGTTTTACCCTGTCGTACATTCGAAGATGCATTATCGGCGGTTGATGAAGGTGATGTGAAATATGCTGTAATTCCCATCGAAAATAGTGTAGCGGGACGTGTTGCGGATATTCATTATTTAATCCCTCACTCAAATTTGCATATTATTGGGGAACATTTTTTAAGAATTAACCACCATTTGCTAGCGTTACCCGGAACATCTATTGAAGACATTAAAATTGTACGAAGTCATGAGCAAGCTTTAGGTCAAGTGCGACGTACGATGGACGCATTAGGGATAAGAAGAGAAGTTTTTGCAGATACCGCAGCAGCAGCAAAACATGTTTCTGAATTGGGTGATCCAACTATTGGTGCTGTCGCCTCTTCACTCGCTGGTGAGATATATGGATTAGATACACTTAAAAAAGATATCGAAGACGCAAGTCATAATACAACACGTTTTGTAGTTTTTTCTCGCGAAGCATTAAATAAACTCCCACAAGATCAGCCCAATATGACTTCATTTATCTTTCAAGTGCGAAATACACCAGCGGCTCTTTATAAAGTAATGGGGGGCTTTGCCACCAATGGCATCAATATGACCAAGTTAGAAAGTTATCAGTTGGATGGTGCAATTAGCGCGACACAATTTTATGCAGATATTGAAGGACACCAAGACGATATTGCCGTGCAAAATGCTTTTGAAGAATTAGCCTTTTATACCAGTGAATACCGCATTCTTGGAAGTTATCCACAATCACAATACAGAATTAATAAACGCGGTTAAGTCTTTTCAGAAGCTCATTCTGCCATCATATGCACTTCAAGTAAGTGCCTTGCTATTGCGAGCTTTTCAGGTACTCTAAAGTCATCGTCCCCGCCATTTTTTAAGACCGATTGTATTGCCTTTTTATCAAACCATTTTGCGTCTTCAAGCTCATCATTATCAATATTGATATTATCATCTAAGGCCTCTGCTATCACTCCAATCATTAATGATGATGGAAATGGCCAAGGTTGACTTTTGACGTATTTAACATTACCGACTTTTATGCCTGCTTCTTCATATACTTCTCTTCGGCATGCCTCTTCTATAGTTTCTCCGGGCTCCATAAAGCCCGCCAATGCAGAATACATTCCTGGTAAAAATTGAGGACTGCGCCCCAAAAGACATTTATCTTTATATATAACCATCATGATAACGACAGGGTCAACACGTGGAAAATGATCTGTTTCGCAATTTTTACAGTGGCGAACATACCCCCCTTTTTTTATTTCACTTATGGCGCCACAATTTGCACAAAACTGGTGACGGCTATGCCAGTCTAAGAGCATTTTACCCCGCGCAAGCAATGATGGATGACTTGAAAACCCATCCATTGCTACTTCCTTTGCAATGGATCTCATGTCTAAAAATACAGTATGATTTGGCTCTTGAAAATATTCATCCAGTTCAACAGCAAAATAGGCAGATCCCTCTTTTAGTCCTAAAAAGATTGCCGTGTCATTTGCTTCACATGATGAAAGAAAATGAATTTTATTCTCACTTTCAACCAAAGCTTCGCCATTTCGATAACCGATTACCTTAGTGGTTTTTTCTATTTTCAATTTGTTGAGTGTTTGGTCATCCCCTCTTAGGTGATCAGAAGAATCCAAAGGAAATTCAGCAAAAATACAAGAATTTTCAAAATACATTTTTCACCCTTTTTTAGAACTAGTGACATAATTTTATATAAAAGACCAGTGTCGATAAGCATGTAATAGTAAATATCTTAAATTGTTATGATAAATTTATCTTGAAATCATAATCAAAAAAGACCATATAGAGCCCGAGAGATTGGCGGACGGTCAACCCGCCAATCCGGTCAGGCCCGGAAGGGAGCAGCCGTAACGGGATAGCCGGGTCGTTCAATCTCTCACTTTTCTATAAAAAAATGAAATATTTTCATATCCTCTATAGCAATCGTCGCAGCGTCATTTTATAGTCAAACCTGAAATGATTCATTTATTCAGGGAACAACAAATTTAATGTCGGAAATTTCAGAGAACGACACTCATTACAGAGTCCTCGCAAGGAAATACAGACCCGTTGATTTTGCTGAACTTATCGGCCAAGACGCAATGGTCCGCACTTTATCAAATGCTATTGAGACAGGTAGACTTGCCCATGCTTTTATTTTAACAGGCGTACGCGGAATTGGTAAAACAACAACGGCACGTATTATTGCTAAAGCGCTCAACTGTATCGGACCTGATGGTAATGGACAGGCGACTATTGAACCGTGCGGTGAATGTGAAAACTGCGTTTCGATAAGCGAATCCCGTCATGTGGATGTCATGGAAATGGATGCTGCCAGTCGTACAGGTATCGATGATATTCGTGAAATTATTGATGGTGTAAAATATGCTTCCGTCTCTGCTCGCTTTAAAATATACATCATTGACGAAGTTCATATGCTTTCAAGAAATGCCTTTAACGCGCTTCTTAAAACTTTAGAAGAGCCGCCCGAACATGTGAAATTTATTTTTGCTACTACAGAAATCAGAAAAGTTCCTGTCACGGTATTAAGTCGATGCCAACGGTTTGACCTTCGTCGCGTTTCTATTGAAGAATTAATGGGCCATTATTCCAATATCGCAAAAAAAGAAAACTGTGAAATTGAAGAGCCCGCACTTGCAATGATCGCTCGTGCAGCGGAAGGATCGGTTAGAGATGGCTTATCCTTACTCGATCAAGCCTTTGCACATGGAGCAGGTAAAGTAAGCGAAGAACAAGTGCGTGATATGCTAGGCCTTGCTGATCGCGCGCAAATCTTTGATCTTTATAAAGATATTCTATCCGGTAAAACAGCGGATGCACTCGCAAAACTAAGACATCAATTCCATCATGGTGCCGATCCGGCCGTTACAATTCAAGATATGCTTGAACTAACGCATTGGCTTACAAGATTAAAAGTTGTTCCAGATGCAGGAGATGATTTGGTTACTTCTGAGGCTGAACGAAAACAAGGCCTCGATATGGCGAATGGATTATCTATTCCTGTTCTTACCAGGACTTGGCAAATGTTATTAAAAGGGACAGAAGAAGTTCGGGTTTCGCCTAATCCTATTTCAGCTGCTGAAATGGTAATCGTTCGTCTAACCTATAGTGCAAACCTGCCTTCACCAGAAGAGCTGGTAAAACAGATTAAAAATAATCCTGACCAACCATCACAAACGAGTTCTGCAAATCCGCAAGGCGCTGGAACAACAGCACATAGTAAGACTTCAATTACCGATGGATCAAACGAAACGGGAGGCGCGCCTCAAGCATTCAATGTCATACAAGGGTCTGGTCAAACAGCCGTTCGTGTCAGTGATCCCGTTCCAAATACAAATGAAGAGTTTGCCAGATCACCGAGCAATTTTGAAGAACTAGCTGCATTATTTGAAAAGAAAGGGGAGCCGGATATCGCGTTCCACTTAAATGATAATGTAAGACCGGTAAGTTTCGACCAAGGACGTATCGATATTAGGATTAATGATCGCGTCCCAAAAAATATGACTGGACGCATGTCCGGCCTCCTTAAAGAATGGACCGGACAGAATTGGGTAATTTCCATTTCAACGGGACTTGGTGAAGACACGCTTTATGAAAAAGATAAAGCGGAACAAGCCGCATTAAAAGAAATGGTATTGGAAGATGACCTGATCAAGTCAATTTTAGGCACTTTTGCAGGAGCATCTTTATCCGATATTCGAAAAATAAAAGATGCTTTTGTCATTGAGCCAAACAGCTTTGATACAGATTTTTTAATAAGCGCCGATGAATTCGGCCTTGAAGATGATTAACTTTAATTGAAGAGTAATTAGAGAATATAAAATGAAAAACCTCGGCAAAATGATGAAGCAAGCCCAAGAAATGCAAAGCAAAATGACCGCTATGCAAGCGGAGCTTGAGAAGTCAGAACATTCCGGAACTTCTGGTGGTGGAATGGTCAGCGTCACACTTAATGGCAAATTTGAAATGAGGGCCTTAAAAATCGATCCCTCTATTTTCAATAGTGATGACGCAGAAATTGTCCAAGACCTTATTGTGGCAGCCTTTAATGATGCCAAACGTAAAGTTGATGATTTCAATAAAACGGAAATGTCAAAACTAACGGGGGGTCTTGAGCTTCCTGAAGGTATGAATTTACCATTTTAGGTAAGACAGTGAATGTATAAAACATCTTCTAAAAATAACGAATTGGACCACTTAATAAATTTACTTGGTAAGGTTCCTGGCCTTGGCCCAAGGTCCGCGAGACGTGCCGCACTTCAATTAATTAAGAAAAAAGACAGCCTTATGAAACCGCTCTCGAGTGCGCTGGCTGATGTCGCAGAAAATGTACACCCTTGCGCAACTTGTGGAAATTTAGACATAGAAAACCCATGTCATATTTGCGAAAGCCCTAAGCGAGACCGATCCATAATTTGTGTCATCGAAGATGTTTCCGATTTATGGGCACTAGATAGAGCCGGATCATATCGCGGTTTATATCATGTTATTGGTGGAACACTTTCTGCTTTAGACGGAGTGGGGCCGGACGATCTAAATATTAATACATTGATTGAGCGCGCCAATGATTCTGAGTTAAAAGAAATTATTATTGCTACGAATGCAACCGTCGATGGTCAAACGACGGCACACTATATAACTGAGCAATTAAAATCATTTGATTTAACCATTACCCGTCTTGCACATGGTGTTCCAATTGGCGGGGAACTTGATTATTTAGATGATGGCACTCTCACGACTGCGCTGAATTCTAGAAGACCCTTTTAATCACTAAAAAATTAAACTCACAAATATTTTTTTATTTGTGACTGGACTTATCGGTAAATTTTTATACTCTATCATAAGTAATTAACTCTGAAGCCTGAACGCCTAATTCAATAATGAAATGGTTGGCAGGCCGTGGGATTTGCCCACCGGGTTAAAATGGAAACGTTTTGGCCTCCCGTATTTGGAAAAGAGAAAAAAATGTTAGTTGATAATTATAATAGGTCATTCCCCTATTTACGCCTTTCAATCACAGAAGTTTGCAATTTCAGTTGCACTTACTGTCTTCCAAATGGATATCAAAAAGACGGTGAAAAATCCTTTTTACGCCAAGACGAAATATTGCGGCTGGTAAATGCTTTTGTCGAATTGGGCGTCTGGAAAATTCGTATTACAGGTGGTGAGCCAACTGTTCGTAAAGATTTTACAGATATTGCGAAAATGATCGGCGATATGACGGAAGTAAGCAAGCTCGCGTTTACTACCAATGGCTATAAGCTTAAAGAGAATGCTCAAAAATGGCGGGATGCGGGGCTTAATGCAATCAATATTAGTATTGATAGCTTTAATGCTAAGAAATTTCATGACATCACCGGCCATAACCGTATGCAAGAAGTACGCGAAGGCATCGAAAAAGCAATTGAAGTTGGCTTTGAAGATGTCAAAATAAATGTCGTTCTCTTAAAAGGCGTTAATGATGATGAATTAAATGCCTATCTTGATTATGTCAAAGATACCCCTGTTAGTGTTCGGTATATAGAATTAATGCAAACAGGCGACAATCTTACCTATTTTAATAAATTTCACCTTTCCGCTGACCATATTAAAGATCAGCTCATCGATAAAGGATGGGTTGAAAATATTCGCTCTAATGGTGCAGGACCCGCAGTTAATTTTACCCATGCTGACTACGCAGGTTCTATCGGGTTAATCGCACCTTATTCAAAAGATTTTTGCACTGGCTGTAACCGTCTTCGCGTTACTTCTACTGGTGACTTACGACTTTGTTTATTTGGAAATGTGGGCATCCCTCTTCGTCATATGCTCCAAAGTGATGATCAAAAAGATGACCTTAAAGCAGCTATTAGCAAGCAATTAGACTATAAAGCTTCCTCACACTTTTTAGCATTAGGTGATACAGGCATAATGACTAACCTCTCGTCTACTGGCGGATAATCTGATGAAAATCAGATTGGAACCAAATAAGACGACATTGCGGCTCAGTAAAATTGAATTTTCTGAACTTCTAAAGTGTCGATTTTTATCTGATTCTTATGAACTACCAGGAAATCAGGCGATTGATATTTATTTGAAATTAGAAGAAACAGATAATTTTATTTATGAGAATAATTCTTTTCGTATAAGTTTGCCAAATCGGCTGATTGATGATTATAAACCCTGCAAAAATGGATTAACTTTTTATTTTCAGTTAGATAACAAAAAGAAAATTCAAGTCCTATTTGAAGTTGATATTAAAAAGAAGCCCATAAATAAATAATATTTTTTGTAAAATATTTTTTCAATTTTATGCTTTTAATTTTCCTTAAAATCGTTATTTTGCGGGGCTTACGGACTAATATATAAATTATACTATAAAAAAATATATTATATCTGTTTGGGGTTAAAAACCTACAATTTGAGAACCATACAAAATTTGCAAAATAAAATGAAATGTTATAATATAATAAAATATTTCATTTAAAAAACATAATTCGGGCACACAATCATTATAGATATAAAAAAATGTATTTGCCGTAAAAAAAAGAGACTAAGACTTTAAGGGAACAAGAATGACTGATACTGATAATTCACAACCATCCGGAATGACAAAACGATCGTTCTTACAATCTGTAGGAATGATTGGTGGTACTGCAGCTGTTATGACTGCATTGCAAGGTTGGGAAATGGGCTTTGCTTCTGAAATGGACCGTCCACCAGAAATGTCCACAGATGGTAAAGGTAAAAAAGTCATTATTCTTGGCGCTGGACTTGCTGGAATGGTGTTGGCTTTTGAGATGGCAAAAAAGGGTTATAAAACCCAAATAATTGAAGCACTTGATTATGCGGGCGGACGTTGTGTTTCTGCACGTAAAGGGTCAGTAATTGAAGAAGTAGGAAGTGAAAAACAAGTCTGTAATTTCCAAGATGGTAACTATGTCAATTATGGTCCATGGCGTATCCCTGCAGAACATAAATCAACTATATATTACTGCCGTACATTAGGGGTTCCGCTTGAAGTCATGGTCAACAAGACCGGTAAATCTTATTATTATTATGAAAATAAAAAAGGTCCTTTTAAAGGTGTTCCGATTCGTCAGGAACACGCTGATATTGATTTCAAAGGATATTCAACCGAACTACTTGCGAAAGTCGCAGATCAGGGAGCTCTTGATCAATTAATATCTCAAGAAGATAAAGAGATGCTCTTAACGCACTTAAAGCGTTCAGGTTTAATTGATTCAAAAGAATTTAATTATCGCGCAAACCGCGCACGCGGGCATAGTTCTTACCCAGGGGCCGGCACAAATTTTGGTAAACTTTCCGAGCCATATGAAATGGCAGATGTATTATCAATTGCAAACGCAAGTCGCAATGAAACGGCTGATCATCCAGCCGTTATGTTCCAAGCAGTGGGCGGGATGGATCAAATTGCACAAGGTTTAAAACGTGCATTAAAGAAAAGCCAAATCCGTTATAATTCAGAAATAACTGACATCGTTCAAGATGATAATGGCGTTAAAGTAACATATAAAAATACTAAAAATGGCCGCGTCCGCTCGGAAGAAGCCGACTATTTAATTTCCACTGCACCACTTGGTGTAATGCAGAAAATGAACATTAATTTAAGCGAAGATATGGCAGCAGCTATTAAAGCGACAAGTGGTAGCCCTGCTTGTAAGATTGGCGTCGAATTTAATCATCGCTTCTGGGAACAAAACGATATGATTTATGGCGGAGTTACAAGCACCGATATTCCCGGCCATCGGATTTTAAGTTATCCATCAGGCAATTTATTTGGAAGTGCACACGGTGATACAGGTGTAATACTTGGATATTATCCAATTGGCGGTCAATCCGTTCCAATCAGTAATTTATCAATGGCAGAAAGAACCGAATTCGCTTTATCCGTAGGAGAAAAAATTCATCCGGGTAATTATAGAAAATATTTTACAGGTGAATCGATTTCAGTAGCATGGCATAAAATGAAATATGCTCTAGCCGGTTGGGAAAATTGGTCACGTCGTGGTCGCACTCGTTCATTCCCAGTTATGCAAAAAGGCGATAATCGCATCTTTATTTCTGGTAATATTGCCTCTCCTGCCCTTGGTGGTTGGATGGCTGGTGCAATCGAAGGAGCTTGGTCAACAATGGAAGTTATTGACAAACGGGTTGCTCAACAAGGATAATCATTTAATTAAAATCGAGGACATAAAATCGTCATATTGATATCGAACTATTGATATAATATAACGTTTAATAAAAACAATATAGTGTGGTGAATATGAAAAATTACTTTAAATTACTTTTGGCCCTATTAGGCGCATCAACATTAATGACGGCAGCAAATGCTCAGGATCATTCTGCCGAAGGCGCTCAAATTTATACAGATTACTGTGAAGCATGCCATCAAATCGGCGGTGAAGGATATGAAGATATTTATCCTGCTCTTAAAGACAATGAATTTGTAAATGGCGATAAAGAAGAATTGATATATCTTCTTCTAGAAGGACGCGCAGGAATGCCAACATTCATCAGTGATTTGGAAGTTGATCAATTAACGACCATAATTAATTACATACGCAACAGTTGGGGTAATACTGCTGGTGAAATTACCCAAGAAGAAATGGACGCAGCATACGATGAGATTGCTGAAGAAGACGACGGTTTCGGACCTGGTAACTAAAATTTCATATAAATCGCAATGATTTCATTCGGATTTCATTGCGATTTTTTTTTAAACCATTAAGCTAACCCTATCCTAGCATTCCGGTGCTATTAATGATTTCCAAGGGAGAGAAAAATGTCAAAACTAACTAAAATTGTAGCTGCACTTATCTTAAGTAGTCTTGCTGCTGTTACAGCCAATGCACAAATGATCGAAAGAACAAGTAAAGGTTTCCTTGATCCAGGGATCGCAATTCCCGCAGGTGCTGAAACATATTACATGAGTGGTAAGGGTAATCACGCATGGGGCGAAGGTTGTATGACCCGCGAAGAACGTCAAGCAAAAGGCGATGCCTGTAAACCAGGTGATATGTATGCACAAGGTAAAGCAATTTTCGAATCTTTCAAAGCGCAGCTTGAAGAGGCAGGCTGGTCACTAAGTGATGTTGTTATGCTTAGAATTTATGGTGTGCCAGGCGAAGATGGAAATGTTGATTCCGCTGGTTTCAATAAAGCATATCGTGAGTACTTCGGTGAAAACTCTACAAGCGGTAACACAAACCTTCCTTCACGTACGTTCGTTGGTATTCACTCTTTAGTGGTTCCTGGATGGTTAGTTGAAGTTGAAGCCCGTGCCATTCGCATGCCTAAATAAATAATTATACAAGAGAAAAAACATGACTAAACTATTTAAAATTGCCCTTACTGCTTTCGCTGCTATGACAATGGCCGTAAGTGCTCAAGAAATTCAACGTAACGATGAAGGTACAAACTTCTATTCAACAATTGAAGTGCCTGCAAATGCGGACCAGCTTTTCGTTTCAGGTAAAGGCCCACGCGCGGTAAACCCTGACGCACCACGTGCTGAACGCACATATGGCGATACTGGAACACAAGCGCGTAGTACATTTAACAGCATTAAAGCTGCTGTTGAAAAAGCGGGCTGGAGCATGAGCGACATTGTTATGGTTCGTGTCTATCTTGTAGCTGACCCTGAAATGGGCAAAATGGACTTTGCTGGCTTCAATAAAGCATACCAAGAATTCTTTGGTACAGAAGAAAACCCAAATAAGCCAGTTCGTGCTGTTGTTGAAATTTCCGGCCTTGCTGTACCAGGATGGCTTGTTGAAATCGATGTACGTGGCGCAAGAATGCCAGCTATGTAAAAAATTTGATAGTAATATCTTGTTTGCTTGATCAGGCGCTGAATATTTTCAGCGCCTTTTCTTTTTGATTATTCAGTCACCCACTGGAAGAACTCAACCGTATAACCGCCAGGATCACGAATTAAAAAGGCACGAATTGGGGCGGATTGATTATCATAGATTTCTTTTTCGATTTTTATGTTTTTCGCATTCAATATCGCACCGTACCATTCGTCAACATTTTTGGATACGATACTGACCATTACCGCGCTATCCGGGTTTGGTTTATGAAATCCATTTTCGGTGTCTTTTACCACACCGATAAAAGCGCCATCATTTAATTTATAAATTTTCACCCATTCATCATCATAAGTGGCGGAAAGCTTAAGCGCGTCACCGTAAAATCGGACCGCTTTATCAAAATCATCCGCGCTATAATAAAGCATCGTGATCTGCTCATCTATTTTTGGTAAGTCCATGGTTCCTGTTAAGCTCCTGTCTGTTTGTCCTTTATCCATTTGCATTGGCAGCGGTGGGCATTGCAGGCCACGTTGATCATCACCGCTTGTGTGAAAATCAAGAAAAGCCGTTGACGCATAGGTTGCAATAGTAGGTACGTTACCCACGTAATTGGTGTCCATGACGGCATGCTCGACGGAGACTTGAAACACTTCGTCGGGGAAAAGAAGGTCCGCACTGATGGTCACATCCGTATCTGCATAAGTTAAATGGGCACCACCGCCAAAAGGCACACCGGAATGGGAAATTTTCTCACCAAGACAATTACCAACCACAGCAAACACAAGATCATCAACAAACCCGTTTTCATCCGCCCCACCCTCGGTAAAAGGCGTCCATGAAATATTGAGGTCCATGTCCGGGTCGATGTTCGCCGCATCAACCACACCACCGTCTTGCGTCAACGTGATCACGGGGCTTGCGGGAATGCGGGTTTTACCGTCCGATTTTTTGCTTAAATTCATCGGAATTTCAAAGACATTACCGCCTGTTTCCGTATAGGTAAAATGATAATCGCCATCGGGATAAAGCGCGTCCAAGTCGGCTTCGTAATCATAACGACCGCCATGGGTTTCAAGCACGCTCGGATGATCATGAAAATTCATTGTATCAATGGCCGCATGATTTAATGTGCCGCTATGAACCGCACCGCCCTCTTTTACAAAAATTTCAGCAAAAAAGTGATAATTAATCATTTCCTGACGAGATTTTTCAGCGTTTTGGCGATAATTCGCCGTTTTTCCAACCACGAGAAATTGTGTGTCCGAACTGTTTAGATCAGAGACGGCATCATCACCGGACTGCTCAGCACAAGCCAACAGTGGCAAAAGTGATAGCGCCGTCACCCATTTTTTAAACATTTCGTATTCCCATATATTTGTTTTAGGTTTATGGTCAGACCTTAACTTAATTTGCATGCGGAATAAAGATATAACAAATGGCCAAAACATCTAAAGAACTTGTTGATGAAGCGAATGCGGAAATTGAAACCATCACTGTCGATCAAGCGAAAATAATGATCGACGATCCGAAGGTCACATTCGTTGACCTGCGTGATGTACGTGAACTGACCGCGGAAGGCACCATTCCGGGCGCATACCACATGCCGCGCGGCATGATTGAATTTTGGGCCGATCCTGAAAGCCCCTATTATAAAAAGATATTCGGATCAGATAATAAGTTCGTTTTTTACTGCAAATCCGGCTGGCGTAGCGCGCTCGCGACCAAGGCGGCGCAGGACGTGGGCGTTAAAAATATATGTCATATGGGCGGCGGATTTGGCAAATGGGTAAAAGAAGGCGGCGCCGTAACCGCACCACGGGGCGGCAAATCACCCGCCGAAAAAGAAGGTATTTATGACCTGCTACCGTTTGTGGTGAACCCGAATAACATTGCCCGCTATGAAAACGGCAAAGTTTTCATCGGCGACCGCCGTAAATATCCGTTCGCAAAGGAAATGTATGAATGCGAAAGCGTCAGTGATGTGGCCAAAGCAATCAAGGATATGGTGACACAGGGTAGCGGTCCATGGATGGCGGCCGTAAATGCGTTACGGATGGTGTCAAACGACGGACCGGAGGCGTTAAAAGCGGCGCGTGATGAACTTGTTGCGACACGCCCGACCAATACGGCCATGTCATTAAGGCTTGATGAAGTGCTGGCGGCCGCAGCCCTTGCGGATGAGCAAGGCATCAGCGTTAACGACGCCATCAAGAACAAAATCGAAAGCATCAAAACAACCATTTATGATAATTACGCGATCCGCGCCCGTGCCATGGCCGATGTGATTGATGATGGTGACGGCATATTGACCATGTGTTTTGGCGAAGCAGGGTTTTTATTGTCACTGGCGCTGGCAAAAAGAGACGGCAAAAATATAACCGCCTATGTGCCAGAAACGCGTCCCTATTTGCAGGGCGCGAAATTAACTGCGCCATCGATCACCGAAATGGGCATTGAAGCCAATTTAATCACCGACAATATGCCGGCCCATGTCATGCGCGAAGGACATATCAATAAATATATCACCGCCGCCGATTTGATCACGGTGGATGGCCATGTGTGCAATAAAATCGGCACCTATCAAAATGCGATTACGGCGTTTGATCATAATATCCCCTATTTCGCGTTTGCATGGGGGCGTGATGACAATAAATTAACACGGGACGATATTGAAATTGAAGAACGCGACCCTGCGGAAATCAGGCAAGCGCTTGGTCAGGCGACCACCATTGATACGGTCGGTGCGCGCTACCCGACATTTGATATAACGCCGCCCAAATATGTAGCGGGCGTCGTCACCACATCCGGTGTCGTGAGCCCATATACATTAAAAAATATAAAAGATTGGTAGGAACATGACAGCAGCAATTTTAGGGGGCACCGGCATATATAATCTGCCCGGTATTGCCGTGGAAGAAGTCCGTATCACCAATCAATATGGTGACGCGGTTTATTACCAAGGGAAAGGCGATCATGCGGATATTATATTCATGACCCGTCACGGTGTCGATCACACCACCCCACCCCATAAAGTCAATTACCGCGCCAATATGAAAGCGTTAAAAGACGCGGGCGTTAAACGCATCATGGCCACCTATGCGGTTGGGTCGATCACCGCCAAATATCAGGTGATGGAGCTTGGCATTATACGGGATTTCCTTGATTTTACTTCAGGTCGAGAATTTTCATTTTTTGACACCATCGAGCTCGGCATCGGCCACGTGGAAATGAGCATTCCATATTGCCCAGTGATGAGCGCCAAGGCGATTGAGCTGGCGGATAAGCATGATATCAAAGTGAATGACAGTGCCACCTATGTGGCGACCAATGGCCCACGGTTTGAAAGCCCGGCGGAAATAAAAATGTATCAAATGCTGGGCGGTGATGTGGTCGGCATGACGGGTTGCCCGGAAGTTTACCTTGCGGGTGAGCTGGGTATGGTGATGGCGGCGGTAGCGCTTCCGATAAACCTCGCTGCGGGGCTCGAGGAAAAAATAACCATTCATGAAGGTAATATCGACGAAGTGCGCGCCAACATGGTGCGGTTAATGCTTGATGTGTTAATGAACACCAGCGATGATCAATGCGAAGCCCCCATATTGCTATAGGAAATAGAATGAGTGATTTTGAAGCGATAAAACAGTTAGATCAATTTGCAGAAGTGTGTGACTGGCTCGCGTTTAAGGGATGGTCCGAGGCAGAAGGCGGCAATTTATCACTGCGCATCGATAAGGAAGACGTGCCGGAAAGCTTAAGATCAAGCGAGAGCGCGGCCACCCAATTACCGCTTGAGGTCACGGCGATTGCGGATATGTATTTGTTGATCACCGGATCAGGGACACGGTCACGGGATATATCCCACACCCCCGAAGCGGACCTTGGATTATATAAAATCGCGGCGGACGGCAAATCATACCAATGGATTGCCGGCAATGATAAACCCACCAGCGAAATGCCAAGCCACTGCGCCATTCAAAATGAGTTTATGGTAAGCCGCCCCGATTTTCGCGCGGTTGTGCATACCCATCCTGTGAAGCTTATTTCGCTTACGCATATACCGGAATTTCATGACCCGAAAGTGTTATCAGACACCATACTCGGATTACAAAGTGAGGCACGCATCCAACTTCCCGAAGGGATTGGCCATTTACCGTTTCAAGTACCGGGCAGTTTGGAGCTTGGGATTTTAAGCGCCGAAGAAATAAAATACCGCAATGTGATCCTGTGGCATATGCATGGCGCGCTTAGTGTCGGCACGTCATTAAGTCACGCCTTTGATCAGCTTGAGGTGGTTGAAAAAGCCGCCGATATTTTCTGGACGTTAAAAAAGGCGGGCTATGCTGTGGACGGCATGCGCCAACAAGACCTTGACCAATCAATGGATTATTTCGGCAGAACCGATAGATATAAAAACGCATTTTCAGATAAAATTGAAAGAGATAAAAAGTAAAATGAGCAAAAACGGCAAAGTATCCCCCGACGCGGGCATGGGCACCATCGTAAACCACGTGGGCGAAGGCATTCATGACAAACATTCCCATCAAATGCCCATTTATCAAACATCCACATTTGGCTTTGAAACGGTGGATGATGCCGCCGATGTGTTTGCGGGACGGGTCAAGGGGTATGCTTATACCCGCACCCATAACCCCAATTATGATCATTTGGCGAACAAAATCGCCTATATGGAAGGGGTCGACCTGATTAAAGCGCACCCTGATGCGGAACCCTATGACATTGTCATGGGGAAAGTGACATCATCCGGCATGGGGGCCACATCGGCCGCGGTGCTCGCGCATATCGGATCGGGGGATCAAGCGATTGTGCAAATGGGGCTTTACGGTAATACCTTTAAATTTTTCAATGAAATGGCACCGCGTCTTGGCATTGATGTGAAGTGGGTGTCGGACACCAGTCCCGAGGGGTTAGAAACCGCCATCAACGCCTTTCCGGATGCGAAACTGGTGTTTGTTGAAACGCCGTCAAACCCAAATTTGGAAGTAATTGATTTAAAGGCATTATGCAAAGAGGCCCATAAACACGACATGTGGGTGATGGTTGATAACACGTTTGCGACCCCCTATCATCAACGTCCGCTTAATTTCGGCGTTGATGTGGTCGTGCATTCAACATCAAAATATATTTCGGGTCATGGTCAAATCATTGGTGGCGCCATCGTCAGCACGCATTTGGATTATATGCATCCGGGTGGTAAGGGCGTGGGGCTTACTTATAAAATGTTGGGTGTTGCGCCAAGTCCGAAGGACACATGGTTGATTAATAACGGCTTAAAAACATTTGAAATCCGCATGCAGCGCCACGCCAAAAACGCACAAATGATCGCCGAATGGTTAGAAGCGCGTGACGAGGTCAAACAAGTTTTTTATCCGGGGTTACCAAGCAACCCGGGGCACGAACTCGCCAAAGCACAAATGATGAATGGTTTTGGTGGGATGTTGTCGTTTGAACTGCATGACGGTAAAAATGGCGGTGCTGAAAATGGCAAGGAGTTTACAAACGCCCTCACCGTTCCCACCTTGGCGGTATCACTTGGTAATGTGGATAGCCTGATACAACATCCCGCCAGCATGACCCACAGCGCCACCCCCAAAGAAGACCGCGAAATCGCAGGGATTACCGATGGGATTATCAGGTTGAGTGTGGGCATTGAGAATGTAGAGGATTTGATCGCTGATCTTGAGCAGGCTATGAGTGTTGTTGGGTAGAGATACGCTCCGTCATCCTCGGGCTTGACCCTGGATCTATTGGTAGACCTAAACATGAAACTATTCACTACGATTAGGGAAAATAAGACTTGGAAAATCTAGTTGAGATATTAACACATAAAATTAATGATAGTTTTATTGCTTATTATCATGATTGCAATAACAATGAGTATGACCATGTTGGCCTTTTAACTGAGAAGGGAGCAGTTTTATTTCAATACGATTTTTGTGAAAGAGAAAACGAAGTTGTTGAAAAATGGGATATTTCAGAAACATTTAACCTAGGATTTAAAATTATATCTGAACAAGAATTTTTTAAAATTTAAAAATTTACATCAATCTAATAGTGTGACTTTAGATGAGAAGCTATACTTAAAAGAAAACAATTTTTCCAAGAAAATAAATATAATAAATGCTTCAAAATTTATTAGTTTGGAGATCATAAATAATCCCCTAATCATGGCAACACACAAAAATAAATGTTTAGCATACATTATAAATTACCTCTATGGTGAAGAAGAATATTATTTAATAATACATGTTTCACTATCAACCCCTTCTAAAATTGGCGTTAATTATGTTAATAGTATTGAAAAATATAGAATTGTTTCGAAATTATATTATGAATGTTTTTGTTATGGAGTTGAGGAAAAAAATTTTGAAGAAGCTTATGAATGTTTCTTGAAAAATTCTATAACAAGATGAAGGGGTTATAACTTTTTTATCTTATTGATGGCTTAAAGTCGAAAATATTAGGTGTAATTTTGTTAATTCAAGAAGAAATCAATGGGGTCAAAGTAAATTGATTTTCACAACCCCTCCCTATTCTCATAAATTTATCTATTGATAGAATTTTCCTCCCTGAGCACTTAGGTTTTTTGTTTGATGGGGGCTTTGCCCCCGGTCTCGCGACCTTCCCCTGCGCGAAAACGTTCGCGCGGCGCAGAAGCGCCGTTCTCAGACCTCAAAGGATTGAGGTCTTCGGGTATGATCATAAATCGGTAGGTTTATTGTATGGTCATAAAAAAAGGTGCTCCCTGAGGAAGCACCTTTTTCAAAATATTTTAGAAATCAACTATTTCAGTAGAATAACAACGCGGCGGTTGCGGCCTTCTTTTACGCCGTCGGCGGTGTTTACTTGCGTATAGTCTTCGCCATAGCTTGAAATTGAAATGGTTGAGCCGTCGATGCCTTCCGCGATTAGGGCGTTACGCACCATTTCCGCGCGTTTGCGGGCAAGGTCATCATTATACGAACTCGCGCCGGAACGGTCGGCATGACCGGACACTTCGATCATGATGTCGTCGACTTTTTCGATTCCATCGCGGCGCTTTTAATGGTGTCTGATGCCATTGAAGTGATGTCGCTGCTGTCGAAATCTAAATAAACGCTGTATGGTCCTTTATTGACCTGAACCGGTTCCGGCATTGGTGCCGGTGGTGGCGGTGGTGGCGGTGTTTCAACAACCGGGGCTGGCTTTGAGGCCGGTTCCGGTTTTGGTTCCGGTGTCATAATTGGTTGTGGTTTCTTTGCCATTTCGTCGTTTTTCTTGGCACCGAAATAATATGTCAAACCGATACCGAAGTCATGGATGTCGTAATTGGCGTCAAAGCTGTTGCCGAGGCGGTCAACCATATCCATTCCTTTGGTGCCCATGTAACGATATTTCACCGACATATCAAGGTTATCCGCAAGCGGTACACGAAGCCCCGCAAAGGCCTGATACGCCAGATCCGTATCGGAACCGCCACCATAAGGCGCGGCGCTACCGGCGACGACCATTTCGCTCCATTTTAGATTGGCCATACCAACACCGAGACCAACGAAGGGTTCAATGTTGCTGTCGTTAAAGGTGTTTTCAATATCAAACACCGCATTGACCATATAATGGGTCAGGTTTGATTTACCGCTTGTGGCATTGTTGCCCGAAAGGCCAAGACACGCATCATTGGTGATCGAATAACCGTCGATTGAGTGGAAATGCTTACCGATTTCAACTTCAAGGCGGAAATTTCCGTAATCATAACCGACAATACCGGCGAAACCGCCGCCATTGCTAAATTCGTTTTGAAGATCAAGAACTGATCCTTATGATTGTTCGTTGCCAAGGACACTGAAATATCCGTCGGCGCCAACGTACCATTGGCCTTCTTTCGTGTCTTTACTGTCTTGTGCATTTGCGACCCCACCCACAAGCAAACAAGCAGATACACTTGTCATAAGAAATTTTTTCATAATACTATCCCGTAATCTATTTTAAATCCGCATGTAACGTCATGCAAGTTTTACTGATAAAGCTGCAATGTGTCACAATTGGGGCTCTTGTTACAGCAGGCGGGCGCCATAGTCGAGCGTTATTATCAACATCGGGATATACAGGGTGACATCAGATGTAAGGATAGTTAAAGTAGGGGCATAAAATTTAAAGGAATTATAGATGAAAAAAATTATTGGATTGATCGTGATTACGGTTTTGGGGATGGTTTCGGTGGCGCAGGCAGACGGCACCTATTATGTGGTGCGCCATGCGGAAAAACAGGACGGCGATAACCCGGTCCTGACCGAAAAGGGCGTTAAACGCGCCGCGCATATCGTCGGGATGTTAAAAGATGAACCAATCAGCCGCGTGTTTTCAACGGAGACATACCGCACCGTGATGACGGCGACGCCAACGGCGGCGGACCGCGGCGTTGCGGTTGAGCTTTTTACCACGGACGATCTTGATGGATTTGCCACTATGCTTAAAGGGCTTAATGGCACATTTTTAATTGTTGCGCACAGTTCATCGACACCTGATCTCGCGTCGCTGCTTTCTGGGACAAAGCAACCAAAACTTGCCGAGACCGATTATGAACAGATGTTTAAAGTGGTGATTACAGACGGCAAGGCCACATTAACGCAGTTTCAAACGACATTTTAGTTTGATGGGGGGAACTATCGTTCGCTACCCGCTCACTACATGAGCTCCCCGCGGCCTCGCGGCCTCCCCCCTCAAGGAACTTAAAACAATAAAGGTTTTGTGATGAATACATTTCTTTTTGATGCCATTGGGATGCTTGGAGTTTTTATGATCCTGGCGGTTTATTCGCTTGTGCAGCTCGATAAAATGGATGTGAAGGGGCTGTTTTATTCTATCATCAATGCGGTTGGGGCGGTTTTCATTCTGATCTCGCTGACGGTGACTTTTAACATGGCGTCCTTTGTGATTGAATGCGCGTGGTTGGTGATTAGTCTTTTTGGAATTTTTCAAGCCCTAAAAAGGACACGATCAAATGGCTGAGGTGACGATATATCTTGTGGATGCGTTCACGGCCACCCCGGGAGAAGGAAACCGCGCGGGTGTCGTGTTTGATGCGGGTCATTTAAGCGTGGATGAAATGCAGGCAATTGCCGCCTTTGCCAATGTATCGGAAACGGCGTTTTTAATAAATGCTAACGCGGCGGATGATTATGACCTTCATGTGCGTTATTTTACCCCCTCGACCGAGGTGCCCATATGCGGCCATGCGACCATCGCCAGTCATTTTTTGCGAAGCCTTAAATTAAACCTGCCGAGCGGACGGGTGATGGCAAAGACAGGCGCAGGCATACTTCCCGTTGATATCGAAAGAACTAATGATGATATCAAAATTATCATGACACAGGGAAAGCCGGAAATTGGTGATATTTTAAACGAAGATCATATCGATGAAGCCTTATCCGCCTTAGGGCTTTTAAGAAATGATCTGATTGAAGACTTACCCGTTCAGTCTACGTCAACGGGGCATGGGAAAGTGATTATTCCGATCAAAGAGGTCGAAAAGCTTCATCAATTAACGCCGGATAAAGAAGCGCTTAAGCGGCTGACCAAAAAAATCGGACATACCGGCTATTTCGTGATGACCATTCATGATGATGGCCCCTATAAAACCCATGGCAGGATGTTCGCCCCCGCCATTGGTATTGATGAAGATCCCGTCACCGGAAATGGCAACGGCCCAGCGGGGCTTTACATGGCCCATCATGGGGTTTTAGATTTTGATAAGAGCACTTCATATTATGGTATTCAAGGGGAAGCGATGGGAAAACCCGGCGTGATTGAAGTGCGTGTTTTTAAAGAAAAGAACGCCATTTCAAAAATACAAGTGGCGGGATCAGCCGTTGAA
The DNA here is from genome assembly GCF_965661635.1 of Pseudemcibacter sp. Classification (NCBI taxonomy): domain Bacteria; kingdom Pseudomonadati; phylum Pseudomonadota; class Alphaproteobacteria; order Emcibacterales; family Emcibacteraceae; genus Pseudemcibacter; species Pseudemcibacter sp. The sequence continues at coordinate 46,845 of NZ_CBFIEP010000016.1, forward strand.
GCGGGTCAGTTAAAATATAATATTTAAAGACCCGTTTTAATGATTAAATTGATGGTGACTTCATTATCGACGAGAAGTTTTTCGGCGGTGCGAACTTGCTTCTTTATGGGCAGGAAATAACCGCCCGTATCTTTGCTCGGAAACATACTGGTTTCCCAAGTGGTATCGCCAATGGTGGCTTTAACCTTAACGGCGCCCCAACCGCGGCGTTTCTTCCCCGTATTAGCAGGATCAGTGAAAAACTTCACTTGCGCGGCTTCTTCGTCTTCGATACTGAGGAAATGCCAGACCGCCTTTTCACCGTGATATATCCTGAGTGCTGTCGTGATGTTAAAATTTAGTTCTTCCATTATTTCCCTTCAAAATCTTGACGCAACTTAACCAACATTTCTGCATCCGATTTATTTTTAATAATTTCATCATCACTTAGTCCGTCAAGCTCATGGGGAAAAATAAGCCAATCTTCGGTTTTATGGACGAAATAATCAGGCACCCGCTCGGTCATGTTTTTCCCCGGTTTATAATAAACCGTTCCAACCCGAACATCCGCAGGCATGTTTTTACGCATTTGTGTTTCTAAGGCTTCTATGATGGCTTTGATGCTGCGCCCGCTATCAAATACGTCATCAAGGATCAGAAGCTTATTTTGTTCATTCATATTTTCCACAAGATAATGAAGCCCATAAACACGTACGTTTTTATCTTGCTGCCCGATGCCCGTATAGCTCGCGGTGCGGATGGCAATATGATCTGATTTAATATTACAGAAATCCATCAATTCCTGCACGGCGATGCCAACCGGCGTTCCACCCCGCCAAACACCAACAATAAAATCAGGACGAAAACCGTCACGAATGATCAGTTCACCAAGCTTTAATGATGCGCTCAATAAATCATCGGCAGAAATATATATTTTGTCCATGAATGACTCCTTTTGCACACTATAACCGCGGCATAAGAAAAAAGGAATTTCATTTTGATGATCTTACGCTAGAATAGTTTTCATGATTAAGAGTGCTCTAATTTTTGTGATCGTTACGTTATGTTTTATTGGCATAGAAGCCATTAAGGACCGTGACCGTGATCCAAATAATTTATTAATCGTTGAGGTGAATACTTCAGCGGACCGCACAGGGTTACTTAGAGCACAACTTGACGAATTTGAAGCCGATAACCCCGGACTTAAGGTTGATGTGATCTCGCTATCCTGGGGACAGGCTTTTGAAAAATTAAGCATGATGATCGCTGGCGGTCAATTTCCGGATATGATTGAAATGCCGGATTTCTGGCTATCGCGATATGTTAGTGCCGGACAAATTGCCGACCTTACCCCTTATTTGGCAGACGTCGAATTTGATGATGATTTAGAAGAAAATACTTTTTCCTATGGCAGCGTCAATGACCGTGTCTATACGGTTCCTTATGGATATTACCTACGCGCAATGCTTTATAACAAGAAAATTTTTCAAGAAGCGGGCATTAAAAAACCACCCTTAACAATGGACGAGTTTTACGAGACGGCCGCGACCATATCGGAACTGCCGGGTGTATCTGGATATTGCCACCACGGTGGGCGTGGCGGCGCCGTTTTTTATTATTGGATCATGACCACAATGAATGGGTCCAATGCTTTCTTCGATGAAGAGGGCAATAGTGCATTTTATAATCAAGGGGCAATTGATGGTTTAACTTTTATCCGCGATCTTTATAAAAACGGCTATGCCCCACAAGACAGTCTTAATTGGGGCTTAAATGAAACAGTAAGTGGTTTTTATAGCGGTACGTGTGCCATGCTGCATCAAACGCCTGATGCATTAAACGGTATATCAAAACGCATGAATGATGGTGATTATGCCTCTGCACCTATGCCGCTTGGACCATCTGGAAAAAGTTTTCCGCATCTCGGATATATAGGCTGGTCGATCATGGAAGGGTCTAAGAAGAAAGACGCCGCCTTTAAACTCGTGCGCCACTTACTAAAACGTGACCAACATGAAACGTGGGCAAGACGAGGCGGGCTAGTGCCAATATATAAAGGTTTAGCAAGTGATATATTCGCCGGGAGTGATGTAGGCGCGGGATGGTTGCAAACGACGGAAGATGATCGTTGGGATTATATGATCAATCCAAATTATTTATCTGATATCGCCGAATTTGACAGCATTCAAGTGATACAAAGTGGGCAGGCCATGATGCTGGGTGAAAAGACACCAGAAGAAACCGCACGTGCGTGGGCTGATTTTCTAAGCACCTCACAAAAAAAATGGCTTAAGGAACAGGGAGAAGCCAATGATTAGCATTCGTGAACCTTGGTTATACCTCGCGCCTACGCTTCTTTTTATTTTTCTGCTCGTTTTGGTGCCACTGATTACCGGTATTACCTATGCCTTTTATGATTTTGACCTTATTAGCGGGACCAAAGAATTCGTCGGCTTAGATCAGTTCACCCGTATTCTTAGTGAAGATGCTTTATTTACCAAAAGTCTCCTCAATACGCTTTTCTGGACATCGGCATCACTTTTCTTTCAATTTACTTTAGGACTATTGCTCGCACTTATTTTAAATAGTGGATTTCGTGGAATTCAATTGGTGCAGCCAGTACTTTTTATTCCCTGGGCTGTTCCAAGTTTCTTGATAGGCTTAATGTGGGTGTGGATGTTTAATCCTGTTACTGGTCCCCTTCCTTATATTTTCGAAGCGATCGGAATTTTAAATGAGCCTGAAAATATTTTAAGTGATCCTGACTTGGCAATGTGGGGACCAATTGTGGCAAATATCTGGTTCGGCATACCGTTCTTTACCATTATGCTGCTCGCAGCATTAAGGTCAATTCCAAACGATATTTATGAAGCCGCCAGCATTGATGGCATTAGCGGTCTACAAGCCTTTAGGCATATTACGGTCCCCTTAATCGCACCAACGATTATCATTACATTATTGATTAGAGCCATTTGGATTTCCAATTTTGCTGAAATTATTATTGTGATGACTAATGGCGGCCCTGCTAATTCAACACAAATTGTCGCCACTTATATTTATGATACCGCCTATCAAAAAATGGATTTTGGTTATGCCTCAGTCATATCGATCGCGCTTCTCAGTCTGTTGATGATTTACGGTCTTATTCTTGGTCGAATTCGTCAAAAAATGACAACATATTTTTAGGGAAAGGTATTAATGCTTAATAAATCAAAATATGCCTTTATCATGGGTTTTCTTATTTTTACCCTCTTCCCTGTTCTATGGATGCTAAAAATTTCGCTGACCCCTGACCGATTGCTTTTTTCGGAAGGCATTACCGCATGGCCAAGTGAAATAACTTTTCAGCATTATTATTCAGTTTTAGTTGAAGGTAGTATCCCAGATTATTTTTTAAATAGTTTTATCGTTTCTTTTTCCACAGCGGCGATGGTTACCGTAATAGCATGTCTAGCAGGATATGGTTTATCACGGTTTTCCTTTAAAGGGCGCACAGCCATTATGACCATACTTTTGATTACACAAATGTTTCCAATCGTCATGATCATAGCGCCTATTTATAATGTGCTGACCTACATCAATCTGGTAGATCATATCGCTGGACTTGTTCTTGTTTATACGGCTTTTAATTTACCTTTTGCATGCTTTTTAATGCAGTCTTTCTTTGATGGAAGCCCCGTCGAGCTTGAAGAAGCGGCAATGATTGATGGCTATACCCGTTTTCAAGCGTTGGAAAAGGTTACATTACCACTTTGTTTACCCGGAATAGGCGCAACGTTAGGTTTTGTTTTCACGGCAGCATGGTCAGAGCTTTTATTTGCATTAATGTTCATTAATCGCCAATCACAAATGACATTTCCCGCTGGAATTATGAATTTTGTCACAAAATTTTCGGTCGATTGGGGACAAATGGCAGCCGCCATGATCCTCGCGCTTATACCTGTTTGTATATTTTTTTCCTATATCCAGAAATTTATTGTCCAAGGCTTAACCGCCGGCGCTTTAAAAGGATAGCTAACGGCTCAAATATTCTTGTTCAAACAAAGTGAAACTTTGACGTAAGCGATTGGTCAAAATATCTTTATATTTAGCATTTGCAAAACTTGTTGAAATGCTATTGAAGCTCATTTGTTGTAATTCCGCATAACTTACATCAGTGGTGCTAACGGCGGCGATACATTCTTTTGAAATGTTAGTATCAAAAATACCGTCATTATCGGTTGATAAGCTTACGGGAATGCCAAGGCGCAAAAAGCCTAAAAACGGGTGAGGTTCAGCATTTTTATCATGCACGCTTAATTGATGATTGCTGTTTATATTCATTTCAATACCGATTTGTTTATTACGCGCATATTCAAGCATGATCAAATCATCTTTTAAAAGAACACCGTGTCCCACACGAGAAACGCCCATAATCAAAGCATCCCTAACATTTCTTGGATCACCCATTTCACCTGCATGCATTGTCATTTCAATCGGATATTCATCGTGTTCACTGTTATACCCACTTATAAACCCGTATGCTTGTTGGGCCTTTTCCAAAGCGGGGTTTCCACGTTCAATAGCATATAAATCAGTTCCTACAATGCTCGTAGACGGATGTTCAAGTAAGAGATCATTCCAAGCGCGCATCATAGTCGCGTTCATTTCACCTGGTAAAAACCGCAGTTGCCCTAAATTCCAACGGACGACCACACCCGTTTCATCCAAGAATTTTTCGGACCACGCATCCAGTTTTTCGATGCTCGCCACTTCAGGGGGAAAACCATTTGTAAATTCGATATAGCTAATACCTAGACCGGATGCGCGATTTAAGAAATCTAAATATAGTTTTTCCATTTTCGCGTCTAAGAAATCATCTTCTACCATCCATATGACAAAAGCGAATATCGCATCAAACCGCGTAAAATCATGTGATACCGGGTCGACAGGCAAAAGGAAGAAATCAAGAAATAAACTTTGATCAGCGTCTGTTAAATCAAGAAATTTCGTGGCCGTAGGTAACGTTCTCAGAGCTTCTATTTCATGATCATATAGCACCTGCCCTTGATTCTTCACTGTGCTGATAAAATACTCAGGGTCAATAGGTGGATTATATTCCGTTAAAATGTCCATAACGACTTCACGGGTGAATAATCCGTATGGGTGAACATGAAGCATGCCCCCTTTTGGGATACTTACACAGAATTCGGCCAAGGCTGCGGGATCAGCACGCAGAGGGTTAAGATCAATAGCGGATTTTTTTATTGCCGCCTGCTTATTTGCTTCAATGATCATGAGCTGATTTTCTTGCAGAAGGCCCAGTTCAATTTCGGTGAATTCATCAGAAGCGTCAACCTTTAAAAGTTCTTCCCATTCTTCACGAGAGATTGGATTATTTGATCGATAATTGCGGTCGAGGATGATTTGGTGGGCTTGATCATATTTTTTAAGATGCGCAGCAAGTTTTATATTGGCGAGATCCTGCTCAGAACAAGAGACCAATATAAATAAACTTGCCGCGCATCCAAATATTTTATCAATATGCCATTTACTAGATTTCATGATCACCCTCAAATATTGTTTTTATCATTATTTTTAGCATACTAATTTTAAAGCGTCATCAAACTCTTTATTCTTCTTCCATTGCGAATAATTCAGTATTACCGCCAGTGGCGACCGTATTAATGGTCAAAGTTTTTTCTGTGGCAAAACGGTAAAGATATCTTGGTCCGCCTGCTTTTGGTCCAGTACCAGATAATCCTTGCCCACCAAATGGTTGTACACCAACCACCGCACCAACAATATTGCGGTTAACATACGTATTTCCAATATCTAGATTTCGGAAAATATAGTCGGCGCTTTCTTCAATACGACTATGAACACCAAGGGTTAACCCAAAGCCGGTATTTTGAATTTGCGCTAAAATATCATCCAGTTTTGATGCCTTGTACCTAATCACATGAAGGACAGGCCCAAATACTTCTTTTTTTAGTTGATCAAGCGACTTTATTTCATAAAGACGCGGGGCAAAAAAGGTCCCGTTTGCATAGTCAACTGGCGCATCAAGTTTATGAAGTAAAGTGCCTTCTTTTTCCATATAGGCAACATGATCATCAAGAAGTTTTCGTGCGTCTTGATCAATCACTGGACCCACATCCGTTTTCAAATTTGTCGGATGTCCTAATGATAGGCAGTCCATCGCCCCTTTTAACATTGGGATAATTGTATCGGCGACGTCATCTTGAATATATAATACGCGTAAGGCAGAACAGCGCTGACCTGCAGATTGAAATGCAGATGAAATTGCGTCATCGACAACCTGCTCAGGAAGTGCCGTGCTATCCACGATCATGACATTTTGCCCACCCGTTTCGGCTATTAAAGTCGCAATCGCGCCATCACGTCCCGCTAGAGATCGATTAATGATTTTCGCTGTTTCGGTCGAACCCGTGAAACAAACGCCGTCAATGCGTTCATCTGCCACAAGTTTTGCACCAACAGTTGCACCATCACCTGTCATTAAATGCAGAACATCTACAGGCACACCAGCTTCATGTAAAATTTTCACGGCTTCCGCGGCGACAATCGGTGTTTGTTCCGCAGGTTTTGCAATCACCGCATTTCCAGCGGCGAGTGCCGCAGAGACTTGACCAAGGAATATCGCAAGAGGGAAATTCCACGGGCTTATGCAAAGGAAGGTGCCCCGTCCTTGAAGGAATAATTCATTACGTTCACCGGTTGGTCCTGGCAAAAGAATACTGTCTTCGAAATTTTCAATTGCCTGCCCCGCATAATAACGCAAGAAATCAACGGCTTCACGCACTTCGGAAAGGCCATCCATTAATGTTCGGCCGGCTTCATTTGCGACGATGCTCATAAAATAATGCGTTTTATTTTCAAGTTCATCAGCGGCCTGATTTAATATTTTTGCACGTGCTGTGCCACCCAAAGCATTCCATGATTTTTGAGCTTTAGCACTTGCATTTAAGGCGCGTTCAATATCATCATCACCGGCAATTGATACTTTACCCATCACTTCACTAGTTGTCGGGTTATACACATCTTCTATATTTGCCCATTTCAATTCACCGCTAACTATTGGGCCCGCCTTTAGATCATAATTAATAGATAAGTTTTCATTCAAACGATCAATTTCCAAAGGATCCGTGAGTTCAAAACCAGCCGCATTTTTACGGTCTACTTTTTCCCGTTTTGAATAACTTAATATATCTGCAGGTAACGGTATCATACTGTGGCGTTTTGGTGATTTTTCTTCAACCATCTTTATGGTATCTTGCATGAGTTCTTCTACAGAAACATCTTTATCCATGAAGCGATTGACGAAGGAACTGTTTGCACCATTTTCAAGTAAACGGCGTACCAAATAAGGCAGCAAATCTTTATGAGCACCAACAGGAGCATACACCCGAATATTAAAATCAACATCAGTGTTCTCTTTCACCATATCATACAGCAGGTGGCCCATACCATGTAACCGTTGGAATTCAAATTCAGACGCACCAATGTCCCATTTTTTCACAAGTTCAACGATAAGAGAGACTGAATAAGCATTATGAGTGGCAAATTGCGGATAAAACACGTCACGCGCTGCCATTAATCTTTCAGCACAAACCTGATAAGATAAATCAGTTGAAGGTTTTCTTGTATAAACTGGATAATCCGATAGACCTGCTTCTTGGGCGTGTTTAATTTCGCTATCCCAGTACGCCCCTTTTACAAGACGGACCATAAATTTGCGACCAAGGTAACGACCCAACGTTGTTAGCCAATCAATTACATATGGAGCACGTTTTTGATAGGCTTGTACAACAAGACCAAGACCATCCCAATTTTGAAGCGATTGATCAGTTGCCAGCACTTCAAAAATATCAAGTGACAAATCAAGACGGTCTGCTTCTTCAGCATCAATAGTAAAGCCAAGACCGTTTTCTTTGGCAAGCGCCGCAAGTTCAATGATACGGGGAACCATAAAGTCCATAACCACATCACGGTGTCCCATTTCATATCTTGGATGTAGAGCCGAGAATTTCACTGAAATTCCATTTGCTTCATAGCAATTGTCTTTGGTTTCTTGTTTACCAATTTCAAGTATTGCTTTTTTATAAGCCTCGAAATATCGGTCAGCATCTGCAAGTGTGCGTGCCCCTTCACCAAGCATATCAAATGAGAAACGAGTACCCGGTTTATTTTCTTTTATGCCGCGACTAATGGCTTCATCAATAGTACGTCCAAGAACATATTGTCCTCCCATAATTCGCATGGCTTGCATAATCGCAGTACGTACGACTGGTTCGCCTGCTTTTTTGACAAAAGTTTTAAACCAGTTATCAGAATTACCACGTACATCACTTAGATCAACAAATTCACCCGTAAGCATTAATCCCCATGTGGAAGCATTTACAAAAGTGCTCTCTGAACTGCCTTTGTGGTCGGACCAGCGGCCGGCTTTAATTTTTTCTGAGATTAATTTATCTGCTGTGGCCCCATCTGGTACTCTTAGAAGCGATTCAGCAAGACACATAAGGGCAACCCCCTCTTTATTGGAAAGGTCAAACTCTTGTAAGAAGTAATCCATTGTTCCTTGATTATCACTTTCGTCACGCGATTTCACAACGAAATCACGGGCGCGTTCCACTAAACGGTTACGCTCTGCGACTGTCAATTCCGTCGCATGCAATAAGTTTTCTATACATTTTTCTTCGTCACCATGAAGCATTTGACGCAGACTTAATCTGATGTCTTCACGTGATAAAGTTTCGATCTTTTTACGGTCATTTAAAGAATACATGTCGTACACTCCTTATTAATCATGAAAAGTAATTCACATGAATATAGTCACAATAGTAGCCAAATGTCCTACTATTATAGAATTTATACCGATATATAATCTAGTAAACTGATAAATTTTTAGAATTTTATGCTGTTAGCATTCCACAACATTCACGGCAAGTCCGCCTTGGGAAGTTTCTTTATATTTGGATTGCATGTCTTTTCCGGTTTGGCGCATTGTTTCGATTACCTTATCAAGCGAGACATGATGTTTACCATCACCATGAAGTGCTAAACGCGCCGCATCAATTGCTTTTACGGCCCCCATTGCATTTCTTTCTATGCATGGAATTTGCACAAGCCCACCGATTGGGTCACAGGTCAGACCAAGGTTATGTTCCATACCGATTTCAGCGGCATTTTCAACTTGAAGGACTGTGCCTCCTTTAACGGCGGCCAATCCGCCAGCGGCCATTGAACAGGCAACGCCTACTTCACCTTGACATCCGACTTCCGCACCAGAAATAGAGGCATTCTTTTTATAAAGAGAGCCTATAGCCGTTGCCGTAAGTAAAAAATCATAGATAGGCTGTTTATCGTCACGATGATTATAGAAGCGGTTATAATATCTTAAGACGGCCGGAATAATTCCAGCGGCACCATTTGTGGGTGCGGTAACCACACGGCCACCTGCTGCATTTTCTTCGTTAACGGCCAGCGCCCAAAGATTAATCCAATCCAATATGACGGATGGGTCCCTCAACTGTTTTTCCTGTGTCTCTTTTAAGGTATTTAAAACTTTAGCAGCGCGGCGTTCAACTTTTAAAGAGCCGGGCAGTGTTCCAGATTTAGCGCAACCCCGATTGATGGAGAATTCCATCGCCTCATGAATATTATCAAGACCCGCTTGAATTTCTTCCTCAGATAAAAGTGCTTTTTCGTTCTCCATAATCAACTCGGCTATTGTCATTTCATGCTTTTCACATAGCTCTAGTAAATCTTGCCCGGTATTAAAAGGATAAGGAACAGGCACTTCATCAGGTGGAGGGGTATTTCGGCCAAAATCTGCTTCGCTCATGACGGCACCGCCACCAACAGAATAATAATTGTCTTTGGATATAATTTTTCCGTTACCATCAAAGGCTGAAAAAGTTAGTCCGTTACTGTGATGTGGTAACAGTTCTTCCATGTGAAACAGCATGTGATCTTTGAATACGAAAGATATTTCATTATCACCTAGAAGTTTTAAACGATTACTATTTCTGATTTCCTCGCACCGCCCGTCAATAATTGCAGGGTCAATTGTTGCAGGCTCCTGGCCTTCTAGACCCATCAGTAAAGCTTTATCAGTAGCGTGGCCAAAACCCGTTAATGCAAGAGAGCCATATACGTCAACTTTAACGGATTCGACATCACTGATGTTATTGATCGATTTCAGGAATAAATTGGCCGCGACCATAGGGCCAACTGTATGGGAACTTGAAGGCCCAACACCAATTTTAAAGAGGTTGAAAACGCTGTAATACATGCCCTCACCCTTATCGTTTCACTAGGGAGTTTACTGAAAAAGATACTGAAACGCAGCTTATGCGTTTTGAGCGTTCTTATCAAGAGACTTGATATGCTCTAATACCCTTAACCATTTATTCGCTTTACATATTTCAATTGCTTGACTGCGACCCATGCGGCGGATCAGTTTTTTGGCAAGCTCTTCAATAGTTTCTTCGCTCATGGTTTTACCTGTTCTTTGATACTGACTAAATTGTTACTACAACACAGTATTATCGATAATTGTGGCAATATAATGCCTTAAAATCACACAGCATTTACGCCCCTAAACCCTCAAAGTCAATCAAAGAATTTTATAATTTCCACTTGATTTCGGAGCATTAAAATTTATGGTATATTTATATCTGTTTATTTGCAATTTATTAGCATAAAATATTGTATTATTATGATTCTATACGTCTTGAGTCTTATTGAATAGAAATATGTAGAGAAATACCCCAAAACGATATCGAAGGGATTTTACATGGTACAAAACGCCATTAGAAAGTTAGACAAAATTGATCGAAAAATTTTGCAACTATTGCAAAAAGACGGTCGCATATCCAATGTAAAACTTGCCGATATGATCCATTTAAGTCCAACACCCTGCTTGGAACGTGTTAAGAGGCTGGAAAAAGAAGGCTATATTAAGAATTATGTCGCTATCTTAAATCCAAAAATGCTTAATGCCGCGCTTGTTTCTTTTATAGAGGTTTCACTTGATCGTACCACAACAGAAGCATTTGATGCATTTAGTAAAGAAGTGCTTGCGATGGATGAGGTTCAAGAATGCCACATGGTGGCAGGGGGTTTCGATTATCTCATAAAGGTCAGAACCAGTGATATGGAGCATTATAGAATGTTCTTGGCCGAGAAATTATCAACCATCGGCGGGATAAAAAATACCCATACGTATGTGGTTATGGAAGAAATTAAAGCGAGTAATGCAATTAATGTAAGTCAATAACTGTTAATGGAATAAAATATCAAAATGCCAAAATTTACTTATATCTCCCCTGAAAAAGAAAAGTTTACTGTAGAGGCCCCCGTTGGCGATACATTAATGGAAATCGCCGTAAAAAATAATGTCGATGGCATCGATGCTGATTGTGGGGGCGCCTGCGCATGCGCCACTTGTCATATTATCTTTGAGCCAACAGATCTTCATAAGGTTGGTTATGCCGATGAAGACGAGAGTGCCTTACTTGATTTTTTAAATGGTCGTAAAATGGGAAGCCGACTTAGTTGTCAGGTTATTATGAAAGAGGACCTCGACGGTATAACCGTAGAGATCCCCTATCCTGATTAAATAAAGCGATTATTCGGCAGCGCCGACCTCTTCATTTTCTTCGCCGACACCTCTATCATCTGTTGATCTTAAGAATGATAGTTTTTCAGCGACCGTGTCCTTAATATCATAAAGACATGGCACAAGCACGAGTGTAATCATCGTCGCAAAGAGCACGCCAAAGGTTAAAGACACAACCATTGGAATGATAAATATCGCCTGATAACTGGTTTCAAGCATGATCGGTACCAAACCAACAAACGTGGTAATAGATGTCAGAATAATAGCACGAAAACGCATACGTCCACCTTCGGCAATAGCCTCGGTATATTTCATACCTTCTTTCTTAAGTCGTTTGATACAGTCAACCAGTACAAGATTATCATTCACCACAACACCCGCGGCTGCGAAAAGCCCCAAGAATGAATAGAGACTAACCGGCATGCCCATTATTAAATGGCCGATAAGCGCGCCTACAAATCCAAAGGGAATTGCCGTTAAAATGATGAGTGGCTCGACATAAGACCTTAAACCAATCGCAAGAAGCGCATATATTGCCAACAAAACAAGTGAAAGATAAAAACTTATTTCATCAAAGAAAATTGCTTGTTCTTCTACAGATCCGTCAGGAATAACAGTAAAGCCGCTTATCTCACCTTCCATTTCTTGGAAAATTCCTTCATCAAGAAATTTATAAGCTTCATAAGGTGACACGATATTTTTATTCATGCGTGCCTGAACTTTAATAATATTTTGCCCGTTAATCCGTTCCGGTGCATTCAAAACAGGTACATATTCCATTTCTGCGACCAGATTAAACGGTATTTCACCACCATCAGGCGTTTGAATATACATTTCGCGTAATGCATTCATATCCTGACGTGCCTCTAATGGATAACGCACATGGATATCAATGGTTTCACCATCACGCGGTATACGCTGCACGATCCGACCAAAGAAACCAAGTCGAACTTGATCACTTAAGGCACCCAATGTTAGTCCATAATGTTCCGCTTCTGGTTTTAGTGCCAAACGCAGTTCCTGACTTTGTTGATCACGATTATCATAAATTTGCGTCAGTCCTTGAATATTGCGCATTTCAAGCTTAATACGCTCTACGGATGCCTCAAGATCAGCATCATTACTTGCAGCAACAAAGAAACTCAAATCCCCGCCACGGCGACCAGTGTTCCTTGAATTTCGAAGCGTCACTTCAACCGCTTCTGGAATTTCACCGACACGTTCCTGCCATTCATTCATTATCACTTCCGCGTCAAGAATCGCCATCGCTTCTGATGACATTTCAAGAGACATAAAAATACGATTCCCAAAAGCAAAACTGCTATAATTTGGAAAGAGAATATTTCGCGCTAAACCTGTTTTCGCTTCATATTCTTCTTCAATACCGCCTGGCCCACTAATTGCAGATACCATTTCATCATGAAGGCGTTCACCCGTTCCATCAGGAGCAGTTTCGGAAAGCTCAACAGAATAACGAAGAATATTACTTGGAATTTCAGGGTTAAATGACGATCGAATAAACCCAAGTACATAAGCGGTGGTAAACAATATCAAAACGGAAAAGAAAATCGCAGCCGTCAAGTATTTAACCCGCAAACATTTTTCTACAAATGGCTTATACTTATAACGCGAGAAATCAATCAACCATTGGGCTACTTTACGTTGGAATTTTAGAAACTTTTGATACCAATCATATTTAAGCTCAAAATGTTTCGTTCCCGATAAATGATTAGGCAAAATCAATAGGCATTCCACAAGTGAGAAAATAAGCGCCCCTGCGACCACAATCGCGATATCGCGTGCTTGCTGTCCTGTTTCCGATACAAAAAGAAGCAAGGGTGCCACTGCCAATATTGTAGTGAAAACGGATAAAGTAATTGGTAATGAGAGGCTTTGAGCGCCATGTATCGCCCCCTTAAGACCTTTTTTACCGCGCCGCTGGGTCGCGTGAATTCCTTCACCGATCACAATGGCATCGTCGACCACGATCCCGAGCACCAGCAAAAACCCAAAGAGCGATATCTGATTAATCGAGAAATCCAGTAATTTCATCACCATAAATGACCCACTAAAGGCAATCGCAATACCAAATGTTACCCATAGTGCCAGATCAAGACGCAGGAAAAGAACCAATAATACAAACACGAGAACAAGCCCAGATAAACTATTTGAGATCAGCATTTCAAGACGCTGATAAAATTCAACACTATCGTCGCGCCATGTTGAAACGGTGATGCCTTGTGGGAAAGTGGGTTGTGCTGTTTCAAGGTATTCATTTACGGCAGTCGTTAACTTTAACACATCCTGTCCTGGGCTCAGCTGCGTTTCCATAACAATCGATGGCTTCCCTTTTGAGCGGAATATGAACGGTCGTTCGCTAACACCATCTTTAATTTCAGCGATATCACCCAATTTAATCCGGGTACCATTAGATTGCTGCATAATGGTGATTTCTTTAAATTCATCCGCATAATAGGCGCGGCCTTCGGCACGAATTTGTAAAGGTCTCATTCCCGTTCTAATGGAACCTACGGAAATGTCGACCGAACTGGCACTAATTGCGTTGGCGACAGTAGCCATTGAAATACCAAGACGACGAAGATCAAATTCTGAAACCTCGATGCTAATGGTTGTCGGCGGCATTCCGCGAATATCGATTAGTGTTACATCTGGCAAGGCTAGTAAATCGGCTCTTACGCGCCTGGCGACTTGCGCCAATGTTTTTTGATCCGTATCACCAGAAACGATCACATCAATAATATCATCATTTTGGATATTATGGCGCACTCTGGGCGGTTCAATATCACGCGGGAAGGATCGAATTCCATCTATTCGTGACTGTACTTCATCCATCACGATTTGAATATTAGCACCGGGTTCGAGTTGTAAAGTAACGGTTGAAGCGCCACGTGATGAACGTGAAGACATTTTTCGAATATTAGGGACGCCTTTTAAAGTTTCCTCGATCGGAATAGTGATATTGTCTTCTACTTCTTGAGGGCCGGCGCCAAGATAACTCACTTCAACAGTAATTTCATCGGACGCAACAACAGGAAAGACTTCTGTTCTTAAAAGCGGCATGCTCACTACGCCGCCCACAATGATCAGAACCATTAATAAATTAGCCGCGACATGATTGTCTGCAAACCAAGCAATTATATTTTTCATCAGTTAGCTCCTTGTGGTCGACCACCTTGACCGCCACCAGCGGCTTGTCTTGCCGCGCGGCGCGCTTGTAGTGCTTGTCGCTGTTCAGGTGTCATGTTTGCGACTGCGGCGCGGCGCTGTTCAGGTGTCATATTTGCAAAATTCGGACGCCCGCCTTCCGCATTAGCTTCTTGGGTAGCTGCTGCTGGCATTTCAGCTGCAGCCGCTGCTGTACTACTAGCAGGCTGGGCAGCCGCTGGCCTTCCGCCGCCACCTGGACGACCACCTGGCCCACCGGGGCCGGCTACCGGAATACCATCAATACTGGCAATTGCCGACTTCATACCTGGAACATATGAAAATGGTGGTGAGGTAACGATTTTGTCTTCGTTTGAAATGCCAGATATAATCGTGACAATTTCCTGATCACGGTCGAGTACTTCAACAGGTTTGGTTAAAAGTTTTTCATCTTCATAGTAATAAATATTATTGTCATCACGCATCGCTTTTGCCGGAACACGGTAAACATTCTCAATTTTTTTACCGATAACTTCAAGATCAACGAAAACGCCAGGAAGTAAAGGCGGTGTTGCTTTATCCGTTTTAATATTCATTGGATCATCAATGGACGCAACAGCAAAATAAACTCGGCTCATGCGGTCAATATTGCTTTCAATTCGCTTAATCTTAGCATCCCATACAATATCGCCTTCGCGTGTTAAATCTCTTACCTTTACGTCAAGATATTCACTTTCTTCTAGAATACCGACTTTAGTTGCGCTTAATAAATCCATTTGTTTTTGGCTAAGTGGCATGCGAATTTCAGCTTCTTCTGTCCCAAAAATGGTCGCGAGTGCCTGATTGTTACCAACGATTTGTCCTAAATCGACTTGCTTTGTTGCTATCATAAGTGGGTATGGTGCTTTGACTTCTGTTCGTTCAAGACGGATACGCTGGGCTTCATAGTTGGCGTGAGCTCCTCTAAGACCCGCTTCAGCTTCTTTCAGTTGCGGTATTCTTAGTACCAGATCCGTTGGTTCACCAACGCCATATTTATCCCAGTCTTTTTTAGCAAGGTCCGCTTGTTCGCTTTCAAAGCTTAATGTTTGTTCGGCGCGGGCGACGTTTACTTCTGCCTGCGCTAGTGCAAGCTCATAATCGCTAGGATCTATTTTTAAGATTACTTCATCGGTGTCAAAATATCCGCCCGCTAAGAATTTGGGCGAAATATAAACAATTTGTCCAAGCACTTGCGATTGCAGTGTGATATTAAATCTACTTTCTACAACAGCCTGTGTTTTAATGCTTGGAAAATAATCTGTCTGTTTTGCATTGATAACCTCAAGTTTTTCAATGCGGTCTTCAAGTTTTTCAACTGGTGCTGTTGGACGCATAATATACATACCGGCAAAACCAATTGCTGTAACGACAGCAATACCCAAAACAATCATTATTTGTGAACTAGACTTCTTCATTATAAACTTCCTTGACTATTTTCGGCATTATTTACGTTGGCCATTTGATTTATGTAATCTTCAAGATTTTCTCCGCCGAGGGCTAGATGTAGATCAGCACGATTTAATAATCTTCTATGCTGAACTCTAAGCAAACTTTGTTGGGCAGAAATACGGTTTCGTTGCACATTGACGAGTGATAAAATATCAACGATACCTTTACTATATTGATCTAACGCTCTTTCTTCACTGGCCTCGGCGCGATCAACCGCGATTGTTAAATGTTCTTCTTGTTCGGCAAGAGTTGCTTCAGCGGTTAATGCATTTTCTGCTTCAGAATATGCAGCAAGGACTGTTCTTAGGTAGCTCGCAATACTACTATCAAGCGCGACTTCATTAATCACAACGGTTTGACGACGTCTCGAGCCATCAAAAACTGGCTGCACTAGGTTACCGACGACGCTCCAGACTAATTCATTGATATCTACAATATCGCCAATTTCACTACCGCTTGCCGTAGTGCTGCCTGATATATTTAAAGACGGATATAAGGCTTTCTTAGCAGCGTTTAGATCATAATTTGCGCCGACCACACGATTTTTTGCGGCCATTATATCTGGACGTTTTTCTAATAGATTACTTGGAATACCAAGTGTTATGAGATTATCAAGAGGTGGCAATTTAGCCATATGTGGTACATGGCCAGTTGGATAAGACCCAATTAAAGTTTCCAACGTACGCATGCGCGCTATAACTGTTTGACGTTGACTGGAAAGGTTAGAACGTGCGGTAGCCACATTGGTATCAATTTGAAGCACATCTAATATATCTGCAACACCTCTTGAGTAGCGACTGCCAACCAAGTCTTGCGCTCTGACTAGTCTTTCTAAGTTTTGCTCCAGAAGCTCTATTTGTAGTATGGCTTCAATGACATCGAACCAACGCTGCGCCGTTCTGGTCACAAGTGACATACGTGCATATTCAAGATCATTTTTAAAAGATAAAACGGATTGTTCCGCGGCCGCGCTATTGCTTGCTAAACGTCCCCAAATATCGGCTTCCCAAGCGAGACCGCCGCGCAATGAGAAACTTTGATTATCCGCAGTGCCGCTTTCAAAATCACCGTTTCTTGAGGCACCAACACGAATGTCCCCCTGGATACTTCGGGCGCCGTCTGTTATTGATTGTTGCGCTAATGAGGTTCTTAAGCGATTAGCGGAAATGCGTAAATCTGGATTATTAGCAAGAGCTTTCATAACGATTTCAGGCAGATCATCCACCTCATCTGAACCCAGCCAATCTAATTCTGCTTTAGCCGTTTCCATATTCGGACTTTGCCATTCTGCTGGTAACGCTACAACATCTAGCTGATCATCAACATTTAGTTGAGGTGCACAGTTCGCTAGCAATAAGCTGCTAATAGCAATGATACTGGCTGATTTGATTTTCCGCCTAAAAACCATTGTGTCTCCAATTTATAATTATTTACGCTTTTCCCTTATACGCTCCTTATACGAAAATCCTGCTTTTTTGTATCATTTTTTTGTTTATCTTTAGAATCTTAGTGATAAACAGCTTAACCCGCCATCAAGCTTTTGATATTCAGAAACGTCTACTTCTCTTACTTTATATCCTTTATTTTTGATAAGATCTACTGTGCTTTCAAAGCCCTTTGGTACGAGCACAGTGCCATTTATCCAGACACTATTTGCTGAGTAACTATCTTTTTGATCAATTTCCATAATATTGTATTTTTGAAATTCGGGCTTCGTAAGAAATTCACCACATGCCACTAAGTTATTATCTTCAAGATAACCTAGGCCCGTTTTAAGATGGAGGACCTCAGACATTTCAACTACAGACCCACTCATGCCATATTTTTCAAGAATAGCGATCATTTGATCAGCTCCTTCCTGATTGGTACGTTCTGATAATCCAATATAATAATGATCCCCAACCATCATTATATCGCCAGCTTCAACGAACCCTGGTGATTTTATTTCTTCTACATTATCATAAAATTTCCTTACCGCATCGGCGATATGAGCAACTTCGCCGCGACGACTTTCCGCCCCAGGGTTTGTTAAAATAGCGCAATGTGGTGTCATTAATGCCGGATCTTCAACAAAACAACTATCCGGATATTCTTCAACCGCAGGAAGTTCAGTGACCTCAAGACCGCATTCTTTCAACGCTTCAATATAATCATCATGTTGTTTGATGGCGTTATCATAATTAGGAAGTCCTAGCTCTGCTTCGGAAATTCCTTCAATCATTGAACGGCTTGGTTTTCTAACAATTGCATATTTAAACATTTTATTTGTCCTTTAATAAATTAGTAAATTACCCACGCACCAACGATGGCGAACGTGGAAAACAAAACTGCGATTATGGAATTGATCATGGTTACAGGGTTAATTTTTTTCCCGTTTGAATGATCTGTGATTTGTAATTTAATACTGGCAAGGGTTGCCCCTAAATAAGCCAACAAAATTGCGAAAGTAGCAATTAAAATCATTATTTCAAATGCCTTCAATAACCCTTTACTAGAATTAATCATGATCACTACAGTAGTTAGCATGCTTGAAAATATAAGTGCCGTAATTGGCGTTCCATCATCATTCACATTTTTTAAAAATGAAGGAAATAATTTTTCATGTGCGCCCGCCATCAAAACGGTTCCAGTCAAAAGTATATTTGAATTTAATGCCCCCGCAATGGCGATAAGCGCACCAATACCCACAAAGGTTGCACCAATATCACCAAAAATAAGGGAGGCAGCATCGGCAAATGGAGATGTTGAACTTTGTAATTCATTCATCGGTATCATCGACATTACACCTGCCGTAGCAAGGATATAAATTGCTGCTGCTGTTAATGTGCCCCAAACCAATGCACGTGGTATCGTTTTCTTAGGGTCAATAACATTTTCTGAAGGCACCGTAGCCGATTCAATGCCGATAAATGAGAACATCACAAGTATTGTAATACCCGAAATCATAGTAGGAAAGGATTCATTATTTGGATTTTCCGCAGGAACTGACGATATATCACCGATGAAAAAACCCAGTGTGCCAATCACGAAAAGCGGTATTAATTTTAATATTACTGTAACCATTTGAACAATGCTGACATTTTCTACGCCTTGAAGATTAATATAAGTAAAAACCCACACGGCCCCGATGGCAATCATTGGCGAAATAAAGGGGTAATCAGTGATCGCTGGAATAAATATGGCCGAATATCCGGAAAATGCTGTCGCTATTGCAGCAATGGAAACCCATAAGGATATCCAATATCCCCAGGCTACAATCATCGCAGGATAGTGACCAAAAGCTTCTTCGACAAATGCATGGGGTCCGCCGATACGAGGGTTACGGCCCGCCAAATGGCTAAAAGCAAAAGCAATACTTAATGTTCCTAGCACCGCCACGCCCCAACCATAAAAGCTGTTATTTCCATATGGTGCCAGTATGGCGGGTAGTGTAAATACACCAGAACCTATAATGGTTCCTACCACGAGCGCCCAAGACCGCCAAAAACCCAATGATTTTTTCATCTTTTATTTCCAATATATTTTGTTCTATAACCAATTTAATTTTTACTATATATGCTATATTGGTAATAATATATTCCAAATTCGCTAATGAAAATATCAAATACACAGCAGAATGTGCTACTTTTATTATCAAATTACCGATATTAAATCTAAACATATTACTATTTACTAGTGAATTATTCTTATTAATTAGGATTTATCTTTGTTAACTCGGCCTTTTGAATACTGCCCTCCTTCAGATCCATATTTAAATATCCTTTATCAAGATGATGAAATTATTATACTCGATAAGCCTTCGGGCTTATTAACCGTACCGGGAAAAGATCCTAAACACGCTGACTGCCTTGAAAGTAGAGCATGTGAAAAATTTCCAGGAGCCAAGACCGTTCATCGATTGGATATGGATACGTCTGGATTGATTATAATGGGACTAAATAAAATAGCTCATCGTCATTTAAGTTTACAATTCCAAAATCGCAATGTTGAGAAAGCTTATGAAACACTTGTGCATGGCCCTATGCAAGAAAAAGCAGGTAAAATTGATTTACCACTAATTTGTGATTGGCCAAATAGACCGAAGCAAATGGTCGACCACGAACGTGGTAAAAAATCTTTGACAGAGTGGCATCTCATTGAACACCAGCAAAACATCAGCCGAATTCATCTTATTCCGCATACAGGGCGTTCACATCAATTAAGAGTTCATTTGATGTCAATTGGTCATCCGATTTTGGGGGATAGGTTTTACGCATCAGATGAAATTTATCAAATGCATGACAGATTATGTCTGCATTCAAAAAATTTGACTATAATGCATCCCGTCCTAAAAGAAAAAATGTCCTTCGAAAGTAAGGTCCCTTTCTAAAGGGTTAGATCCCCATCGCTTGGCGTATTGAAATGAGCCAATACCATTTCGTGGTTTACGTCACCTAGACTATCGGGCATCCAATTTGGGTTATGGTCTTTATCAATCAATACGGCGCGCACACCCTCATAGAAATCACTGTCATAGGCACTAATCGCGCAAACAATTCGGTATTCCATGATCATACAATCATCAAATTCTAGCTTTCCACCGCGATTGAGTTGTTCCGTTATTACTTTTAAACTAATTGGTGACATTTTTTTTAGCACAGCATGGGTTTCGCGCGCCCAATCATGATCAATTTCTGATAAATGTTCAAAAACATCTTCGACCGTTAATTCACTAAAGGCCGCATCAATAAGGTCACGAAACTCATCTATGGGCGCATAACCTGGATCTTCTGCAAATTTTGCTATGAGTTGATCAACATCATCATGTGAGGCAATATTTTCCTTTTTCAGGGCTACTACTAAGTCATTTATTTTATCTGATGATATATAAGCTGTACCAATGCCCGCATATAAAATATCTGATCCTTTGAGCCTTGCTCCTGTTAGCCCTAAATACCTACCAAGTGAGCCGGGAAGTCGCGGCAAAAAATAACTGCCGCCCACGTCAGGGATTAATCCAATAGCAGATTCAGGCATAGAAAAGAGTGTTTTTTCCGTCACGATACGGTGTGATCCATGAATAGAAACGCCAACACCTCCCCCCATCACGATACCATCTATTAATGCGATAAAAGGCTTAGAGAAATGATGAATACGTGCATTCATTTTATATTCTGTCGCAAAGAATTCTTTTGCTATCACATTTTCTTGGTAGCCTTGCTCGACAATTGACCTAACATCGCCGCCTGCACAAAAAGCTTTTTCTCCTGCGCCCTCAATAATTACAATATTAATTTCATCATTGGATTCCCATTCCTTCAACTGCTCGTCTAGCTTCAAACACATATCAGTTGAAAGCGCATTTAGAACATCTGGCCGGTTCAATGTAATAACGCCAACGCCAGTGTCTTGTGAAAATAAAATTTCTTCGTTCATTATGATTTCCTGAAAAGGCAGATTAATTAAAGGCTTGTGATCGGTTCAGTTGCCTTCATGAGCCATTCGCTGTCTTTTCCCGACAAAAGGGATGCTGTTTTTTCACGGACTTTTGCATGATAAATATTTAACCACGTAATTTCAGCAACATTCATCATATGGGCATTAACAAGTCTTGTATCAATTGGGACTAATGTAATTGTTTCAAAAGTATGCATTGGTCTTTCTTGACCTCTGAAGTCACTATTTCGAACGATGACCAAATTTTCAATTCGTATGCCATATTCACCCGTTTTATAATATCCAGGTTCATTTGATAAAATCATACCGGCTTGTAATGCAACAGAATGACCCAGTGGAGAAATACTTTGCGGTCCTTCATGTACACCAAGGTAGCACCCCACCCCATGTCCTGTTCCATGGTCATAATCCAATCCTACATCCCACAGCGACTTACGTGCTAGTGTGTCAAGGTGCGCACCAGTTCTCCCTTTTGGAAAACGTGCTTGCGCGAGTGCAATATGCCCCTTCAATACACGCGTAAAATTATCACGCTGTTCTTCAGTAGGGTCACCAATAACAACTGTTCGGGTTATATCAGTCGTACCGTCAAGATACTGTCCACCAGAATCCACCAAATACAACATATTCTTTTCTATTTTTTTTGGCTTTGCTTCTTTTACATTATAATGGACGATCGCGCCATTTGATCCAGCCCCACTAATCGTATCAAAACTATTTCCTCTAAAGAGCGGGACTACTTCTCTGTATTCATATAATTTTTTTACAGCATCAAGTTCGTCGTATTTTCCTGATACGCCATTCTCATCTAACCATCGAAGAAAGCGGCATACAGCAGCAGCATCTCTAACATGGGCCGCTCTTGTACCATCAAGCTCAACTTGATTTTTGCAGGCTTTATCCAACTGGCATGGATCTTCCACTTCTATAATTTCAGCCTCATCATCCGATAGAAAATCAAAAATAGCTTTATGAGCGCGTTTAGGATCTACCATTACACTCTTTTTCTTTTTCCCGAGCGCACTTAATGCATCAACAAATTCATCTTTTGCATAACATGATACGCTTTTGCCAAGATGTTTAGAAACGTCATCAGTTAATTTTTTAGGATCCAAAAAAAGATCCGCTTTTCCTGATTGATATAAAATCGCAAAAGATAACACGAGCGGCGTACACTCTACATCTGTTCCTCTTATATTGAAAAGCCAAGCTATACTATCCAAAGAGGTAATGACTAAGGCATCAGCACCCAATTCCTTTAAATTAAGCGCAATTCTTTTTCTTTTTGCACTTGAAGTTTCGCCCGCAAACCTGACATCGTGTGCCTTAACTTCTGCAATTGAAGGAGACGGACGATCATCCCATACTTCATCTATTGGATTACGCTCTACTGCTTTTAAAATAATGCCTTTTGAAGATAATTTCTTTTCTACGCGTTTAAGAGAGGCTTTATCGTGTAACCAAGGATCAAATCCTACGACATCACCTTCTTTTAAATTATCGTATAACCAATCTTCAACCTTATCTTCGTAAAGTTTCATTTGTTGATATACTTTCATATCAACTTGATCACGCACTTGAAGAGTATAACGACCATCAACAAAAATTGCTGCCGAACTTAACGTAACAGCGACAAGCCCCGCTGATCCTTTAAAGCCAGTAAGCCAAGCAATTCTTTTTGCATAAGACGGCGTATACTCACTTTGATGCTCATCTGTATGAGGAACGAGAAATCCTGATAATTTCTGTTCGCGCATTTTTTGTCTTAATGCGTTTAATTTATTTTTCATTAGATCCCTTAAAAATCATTTTATTATTTATTTACAAGATCATATCATTTTGCAAGTAGATAAGTAGGTAAAATCATATATACCTATCATAATTTTAGAGGAAAAAATTACCCTCTAACTTATTGTAATCAAAAAAAATCATTATTTTCAATGGTATATTAGTGGCATGTTTATTGCATCTTGAATAGAAAATTCAGGAGTACAAAATGCAATCCAATATTTTAATTACTAAATCAAGTTCGAAAAATATAAATTCCAAAAATTTAGAATCCGCTGACATATTTGTTGAAATGGAAAATATGGGTATAGATTCTACACCCTTTATAGAAATAGCTGCGATTGATATTAAAAATCAATTTGGGGATGCAGCCTTTAAATATTCAAACGAGATAGAACAAAACTTTATCGACAGAGGGGACCTAAGTTCAGCTTCAATATGGGCTAAAATTTCCGCTCATTTATGCGAAATTAAAATTAATTAAAGATCTAAATTTAAGAAACTTTTCTCGCAACAAACCCGCTAAAAAGTCCAGCAAACAGTGCAACAAGTATTGCCATAATACCATATAAAGGTGGGTACTCGTGGGCGAAATTATAAATTACCCGCTCAATACCCTGTTTATCCACTTTAAGCGGCGTATTGTGTGTAATAATCACTTCTCCATCGCGCACTAAATATACATCTGCTTTATAATTTCCAACTGGCATATTGGACGGAAATGTTAAATTTGCACGAAAAAGAATTTCATTTTTAACTTCTACGTTACCGCTGTTTTCAAGATAAAGACCTTTTTCCATCATATTTCTAAATAAAGCTTCTTTATAAGATTGCAAATCATTGCTTTCACCTTCACTTATGAAAGAAAGGTTATTAAGGCCTAATCCATATTCAACTTGTATATCTTTTGATAAAAAATCATCTAACGGCCTTGTTGACGCAATAGCATAATATCCAGGCACGCCGCGCACTGTAATATTCTCACTATTTACCCAAATACCCGCCTTATTTTCTTTCTTACGAATAATTAAATCGGTTGGCTCGCTTCTAACAACGACAATAATATCATAGTCTAAACCTTGAACTGAGATTTCGTCTGATTGGATCGCGTCTCGCGCATAACGTTCGATTGCCCCAAATAATAATAATTCACTTCCTGCAAATTGCGAGGTTATTTCTATTTCATTCTGGGATAAATCTGTGACAAGTGTTTCTGAATTCGCGCTTAAAGTGGCGAAAAATAGTAACATGACAAAACCGATAATGCGCAAGACCATAATTAATGACCCTCCGCAGCATTAACAGCAGAAACACTGAAAAGTTCATCAGGTTCAACAACTAAATCAAAAGCCATTTTCATACAGACTAAAAGAACCATGCCAGCCAATAAGATCCTTAGCTGTTCTCCTTTTAACTTAGCACCAACGACGACACCGACTTGAGCACCCACAACAGCTGCCACTAGAAGGATAACAGCCAATACGACATCAACCGTTTGCGTATTGATCGAGTGTAGATATGTGGCAGCCGCCGTAACAAATGTAATTTGAAACAGCGATGTTCCAATCACAACATTCGTCGGCATATGAAGTAGATAAATCATCGCCGGCACCATAATGAACCCGCCACCGACCCCCATGATAGCAGCAAGTACGCCAACCAAAGCACCAATAGAGAGAGGCATAATGGCACTGATATACATTTTTGATTTTCTAAAACGCATCTTAAAAGGAAGCGCATCAATCCAAGTTCGTTGTCTCCTGACGGACTTTACCACTTCTCCCCTGCGGTCACGAAGCATACTTCTGACGCTTTCAATAAACATCAATCCGCCCACACCGCCAAGAAAAATGACGTACGCAACTGAAATCATCAAATCTACTTGTCCGATCGAACGCAAATAGGTGAAAATCATCGCCCCAAAATAGGTCCCAATTATACCACCTGCAATTAAAACCATGCCCATTTTGAAATCAACGCCTCCGCGGCGCCAATGTGCGGCCGCACCTGAAACAGATGCAGCTGTAATTTGATTAGCCTCTGTGGCCACAGCAATTGCGGGCGCAACACCGGAAAATATCAAGAGAGGCGTCATTAAAAAACCACCGCCGACACCAAACATACCAGATAAAAAACCCACACCGCCGCCCATAGCCAACAGAACAAATATGTTCATTGAAAGTTCAGCAATGGGCAGGTAAATCTGCATAATAAGACTATGGTAATTGGTGTTAAAATAAATTTGCCAAAAGCAACGCTCACTAATGGCAACTTGGCTAATACTAAGGAATCATCCTTTGGGCCTTATATAGCTCTAAAAACCCCTTCCTGCAAGTATACAATCCAAAATTGAAATATCCGCTACAATCATTAAACAGGATGCTTTTTTAAGAAGGTCTATTAAGCAACATATTTTTGTCTCAATCCCACTATAAAAACACTAAAAGAATGACTATTTCTATTGATAAGTAATCGATAATCTTTATCTTTAATGGTATAGTTCGTTATCGATTTAATGGTTCGAATTTTAAGCAAATAAAGGATTTCTTATGCCTTCCTATAAAGCACCCACAGTTGATTATCAGTTTTTAATGCATCATGTCTTTGACTTAGAAAGTTATAATAATCTTTCCCCTTTTAAAGAGGCGAGCCCAGATCTGATTGATGCAATATTGGAAGAAGCGGCTAAACTTACTGAAAATGTATTTCAGCCGCTTAATCAATCTGGTGGTGAAGAAGGCTGTAAATTAGAAAACGGAACCGTTTTAACACCTAAAGGATTTAAAAAGGCCTATGATGAATACGTCAATGGTGGTTGGCAGGGCATGACTGGTGATCCTGAATATGGTGGGCAAGGGTTACCAATGGCCATTGGACTGGCAATCAATGAAATGCTTGTTTCGTCAAATTGGGGGCTATCGATGTATCCAGGCCTCACTAAAGGAGCCGCTGAAACGATCCATACTTGGGGTACTGACGAACAAAAAAATACTTACTTACCAAAAATGATGTCTGGCGAATGGTCTGGAACAATGAACTTAACAGAACCTCATTGTGGAACTGATTTAGGGTTGCTTAGGACAAAAGCAGAACTGAATGATTACGGATCCTATAATATTTCTGGTACAAAGATTTTTATATCTGCAGGAGATCATGACCTAACGGACAATATCATACATTTAGTTTTGGCACGCATCTCAGGGGCGCCTGAGGGAACTGATGGCATCAGTTTATTTATCGTTCCAAAAATAAATATTAATGACGACGGATCACTAGGTGATAAAAATGGTGTGAGCTGTGGTTCCCTAGAAGAAAAAATGGGTATTCATTCAAATGCAACGTGTCTGTTAAATTATGATAATGCGCGCGGGTTTCTAATAGGCGAAGAGAATAAAGGTATGCGGGCCATGTTTACGATGATGAATGAAGCGCGCCTTGGCGTTGGCGTTCAGGGGTTAGCGATAGCAGAAGTCGCCAATCAGAATGCTGCTGAATATGCACGTGACCGACTTCAAGGACGTGCACTATCAGGGG
The DNA here is from genome assembly GCF_965661635.1 of Pseudemcibacter sp. Lineage (NCBI taxonomy): Bacteria > Pseudomonadati > Pseudomonadota > Alphaproteobacteria > Emcibacterales > Emcibacteraceae > Pseudemcibacter > Pseudemcibacter sp. The sequence goes on from NZ_CBFIEP010000016.1 coordinate 73,867, forward strand.
CAAAATACCCTGATCAAGCCGCAGACCCGATTATTGTCCATCCTGATGTAAGACGCATGTTAATGACCAACCGCGCATTTACAGAAGGTGCAAGAGCCATGGTCATGTGGGCCGCACTACAATTTGATATTTCTAAATTTGATGAAAATGAAGAAAACAGAAATAAAGCCGAAGATATGTTATCTCTTATGACACCGATGATTAAATCTTATATGACTGATCAAGGTGTCGAAGCCACAAGTAGAGCCATGCAATGTTTAGGCGGGCATGGTTATATAAATGAATGGGGTATGACGCAATTTTTAGCAGACGCAAGAATTGCTCCTATTTATGAGGGCACCAATGGCATCCAAGCTATGGATTTAATTGGTCGCAAGTTACCTAGTAAAAATGGTGAAGTCATTCGTGACTATTTTGCTATGATCCAAAATTTTATTGATGAAAACAAAAATAATGAAGACCTATCTCATTATACTTCACTATTAGAAAAAGCATTACAGCGTCAACAAACGGCGACCATGTGGCTTATGCAAAATGCTATGAGTGATCCTGATCAAGCAGGCGCCACGGCCCACTATTATCTTAATTTAATGGCACTTGTAAGTATGGGATATTTCTGGGCTGATATGGTAGAAAAATCGAAGAAAATGCTAGCCGCTGGAGAGGGGAATGCTGATTTTCTCAAGAGTAAAATTACAACAGCCAATTTCTTTTTTAATCATCTTTTGCCAGAAACTACATCGCTTAGGTATAAAATAGAGGCCGGCGCTAAAGATGTTATGGATCTTGATGCCGAGGCATTTTGAGACAGTTTAATAAATGTTTTAATCTTGCATCCAGACGACCTATGTGAGATATAAACTTAGCAACAAAAATATTGAATACAGGGTTAGAGACATGAAAAATTTTAGGAATATAGTCAGAAGCACTTTTGTGCTTGCCGCATCAATAATGTTTACAAATACGGCTCTTGCCGATTGGGTCTTAGATAGTAATAATTCCAATCTTTCTTATGGATCCATTAAAAATGGCTTCATTGGCGAAAGTAATACATTTAAAAAAATTTCCGGTAACATTGACGATAATGGACATATTAATATTGATATTGATCTGGCCTCTGTTGATACAAAGTTAGAATTACGCGATCAGCGCATGCGTGACATTGTCTTTAAGGTGGCAGAAAATGCAACCGCAAAACTAACTGGCGATATGAACTTAGAGGCACACCATGATCAAGCAATTGGCACGAGCAAAGTTATTGAAGCCACAATCGGTATCGAACTTGTAGGTCAAAAAATTGACTATGATGTTATGCTTACTGTGACTCGCCTTGCTGAAAACAAAGTAATGATTACACCACATGGCGTCATTTTCCTAGATGTAGAAGATTTTGAATTAGCCGGTGCAATTGAAAAATTAAGAGAGCTTGCTGGACTAGATACAATTGCGACAGTCGCTCCAATGTCATTTTATTTAACATTTGAAAAATAAATTTAAAAAAGGACCTTAGAACATCTAATGACTAGAAACTTCTGTAAAACAGCCCTAACTGCTGGTCTGTTATGCCTGCCTATGCTTCCAATAGCTGCTGAGGCAGATGTCACCCCAGAACAATTTAATTTGCTAATGACGGCCGCCAATAAAGATGGCGGAAAAGATTTTGATGTGCTGGTTGGGCTGCTCATTGCTGCGCATCCTGAAGACGCCGAAGAGATTACACGTGTTGCTGCAGATATCAGACCTACACCACCTGAACCACCTGCGGAACCGGAAACGTCTACAATTCCAGCTGCTGAGGGTACAATATTTTCAGACGATGGCGCCAAGCAATTTTCAAAATATTTTCTTCCAGGCTGGGATAAAGAGATTGAATTGAATGCTCTTTATGCAACAGGTAACACAAGCCAAAGGTCCTTTGGGGCAGCGACACAATTTTCCCGTGAGACAGGCCCTTACAAACAAACTGTTGCGTCATATTTTGATTATAACAACAGTAATTCTGTAACCAACCAACGCCGTTACGGAGTTTCATATAAAAATGATTACAGCGTTACTGAAATTTCATATGTTACAGGATTTGCCAGCTTCGAAGGCGATAGCTTTGGTGCTTTCAATAAACGGTTTACCGTTAATGCTGGTTACGGTGTTCGTGCATTCGATAATGAAACTTTTAAATGGAATCTGGAAGCAGGCCCAGCCGTTCTTATCACCAAGCAGGAAGCCATTGAAAATTATGAAACTGTAGTGGCGGCCTATGCAAGCAGCGTATTTACTTGGAATATTAATGATCGCAGTGATTTTGAAAACGCTACCAAGGTTTTTGTAGGCAGCCAAGTCGTCATTGAGAATAAAACCGACTATACGATTAAAGTTAGCGGCGCTCTAAGCGGTAAACTATCGTTAGACGTGTTATATAACCGTGATGCACCGATTGACCGTAAAAATACTGACGTGATCACTCGTGTCGGCGTTCTATATGATTTTTAAAGACTTTAAGTCCCGGACTTAGGTTCGGGACTTAAACCTGTTCTTTTAACAGAGCAACCATTTTATCCACATCATCATTTGTTGTGAAAATATGATTTGAAATTCTTATGGCATTATATTGCGGTAAGCGTTTTATCGTAATGCCTTTATCACGCATGCTGCGGAATAATTCACCATTATCGGACGTTTCAGGCAAACTGAAACTGACAATCGCCGAACCAAGTTCAGGGTCCTTTGAGCTAATGACCTTTATTCCAGAAACTTTAGAAAGTTCGTCATAACAATATGCTGCTAGTTCCATACAACGTTTTTCGCTTCTCTTTGTGCCTATTGCCATATGCCAATCAAGCACATCACCAAAACCAATAATAATGGGTGCATTCCTTGTTCCAGAAGAACGGGAATAAGCCGTATAACCACCTGTTATAAAAACATTATTCACTTTTTCCTGAATGGATTTTTTCATATAAAGTACGCCAGTTTCTTTTGGGCCCATAATCCATTTATGTCCACTGCAGGCGTAAACATCACATCCTAAATCATGCAAATCAATATGAAGCATGCCTGGTGCTTGTGCACCATCAACAATAAAGAGAATATCTTTACCTTTTAGTATCTCAGAGACTTCTTTGATTGGCCATCTTAGACCGGTAACTGTCTCAACATGACTTAATAATACCATTTTAGTTTTTGATGTAATACTAGATTTCACGAGATCCAGTAGTTGTTTCTTACTTTCAGCAGGATAAGGCATTGTCATTTTTTTAATAACAGCGCCTTTTGTATCAGCAAGAAAATCAAGTCCTGTTTCTGCACCGCCATGTTCATGGTTTGTGGTAAGAATTTCATCACCCTCTGCCCATTTAATGCCGGAACATACAATACTAATGCCTTCGGTCGTATTACGGGTTAAAATAATTTCTTCTTCATCAGCACCCATAAATTTTGCAACTTTGTCACGAACGGTTTCCATTTCACTGCCCATAGGTCCAAAATTTTCAATGGCAGGATTAGCTTCAAGACGTTTTAACATCAAAGAAATCTTATCAAATGCAAGCTGCGGTGCTGGCCCTAATGTTCCTGTATTTAAATAAACAAGTCCATCTTCTAACATCAGCTGATTACGCACTTCTGCATATAAGTCGTTATCAGAAATATCCGTACTATTTTTAAAGTCTATTCCTTGTGAAAATGCTTTTACGGAACCACTCACTAAAGCTAAAGTACTAATACTCGCTGCTTTAAGAAGGCTTCGTCTTGTGTTTAAAAGTTTATTTTGTGAAATTAAATTATCCATTTTCGACCCTTTATTTTTAATGAATTATAGCCCGCGGAAAAATTAAATCCATAGAAATTATTCACCTAAAATATGTAATACTAAAGTCCTCTTATGGGCATGGGCACGGTGTTCGAAAATGTATATTCCCTGCCATATTCCCATGTTCAGATCATTATTTCTGATCGGAATTGAAAGTTGCGTTTGCGTTAAAGCCGATTTGATATGTGCGGGCATATCATCAGCGCCTTCGGCATTATGACGATATAATAGTGCATTTTCAGGAACCAGTTTTCCAAAGAAATTATTCAAATCATATAATACATCAGGATCGGCATTTTCCTGTATGGTCAATGA
>NZ_CBFIEP010000017.1:0-18014 GCF_965661635.1 Pseudemcibacter sp.
TCTTTTGGTGCATCTGGATTTTGTCCTGTCCCACCGGCGAGAGCCATTTTAAAAGGTTGACCGCTTCTTCCTTGAAGATAACTAACATTTGAATATCCTTCTGGGGGTGGGGCTAATGAAATACCGCTTATGGCGGATACATTGGCAGGTGCATATAGAATATCCGTTTCAGGATCAAAGGCACCTCCGGCCCAGTTTGTCCCTCCTCCGGAATTTCCAAGCGCGATTACACCTAATTTCCCGTTAACATCTCCTAAAATAGGTGGGTTATATATGGTTGCTTTTTCCCATTCCCATCTTTCTAGGTTTTTTAGTGCTTGAGAGCGCATCTCAGGGGTAAAATCAATTAAGTCATCGGGAACTTTCATTTCTGAACGGCCATAGTTTAATTTTTCCAGGACACGTGGCTGAGTGGGCGAATACCATTCACCTGGAACATCACCAATTGGGACCGGCACTTCTTCGATAGGCCAAATTGGTTCGCCCGTCACTCGGTCAAACACAAAGAGCCACGCTTGTTTTGTTGGAACAGCCAAAATTTCTCTTAACTTTCCATCAATTTCAACATCCATAATCATTGGCGCAGCGGATAGGTCATGTCCCCAGATTGGATGATGCACCACTTGGAAGTGCCATCTATATTCGCCGGTTTTTAAATCGACAGCTACAATACTTTCAGCGAATAAATTGTTGCCGGGACGGTGCCCGCCATAATAATCTGATGATGGACTTTCAACTGACAGATACACCAGCTCATTTTTCTCATCAGCGGTTATTTGCGTCCAAACTCCGTTACTTCCATTACTTTCCCAGGAGTTATCAAGCCATGTTTCATTTCCAAACTGGCCGGGTCTTGGAATAGGATCAAATTGCCATACTTTTTCTCCTGTACGCACGTTAAAGGCTCTGACAAGACCTTTGGTGTTATTATAATTATCAATAGTTAAACCTTCTTTCATCGCGTTACCGATAATAATTAAATCTCCAACCACAGTCGGCGTTGCATGAAGACCAATTTCACCAGTGACAAGATCGATCTGCACCTCGTTACCCTGAACAGCACCTAGTTTTAAATCGATAATACCGTCCCCATTTAATCCAAACGTTTCAATCGGAATGCCTGTGTGTGCATCAAGAGCAACTAGCATATATCCCGTTGTTACATAAAAAATCCGGTCATCTTCTTTTCCATCAGTCCAATAAGCAAGCCCACGGCCAGATAGTTGCCGTGGGGCCATACCACCACGCAGACCTTCACGCATATTATGAAGCCATTTTAATTCGCCTGTTTCCCCATCTAATGCAAAGGCCGTTCTACGGGTTCCTCCCGTTGCATAAATAACGCCGTCTATCATTAATGGTGTCACTTCGAGCTTATATTCCGCGCGACTACCTAAATTTTTTGTGGAAAATGACCAAACCATTTCTAAATCGTCAAAGTTATCGGCATTAATCTGATCAAGTGGTGAATAACGGGAACCTTTTATATCTCCAGCGTAATGAGGCCATTCTCCTTTTGAAGTATCAAGTGCATCGGATAATGCCGGAGAAATGAAAGAGAGTGTGAACAGTAAAGTGATAAAGTGTTTAAGCTTGAGTAAGGTAAGCTTCATGATTTTTCCTTAAAAGAACATAATATTAAATTTAAATATAAAAAGTCCCGACGATCATATGACCATCGGGACTTTGATGCAAAACTATAATGATATAGGTTTAATCTTCTGGAAGTGCGTAGGCTCTAAATTCACCCGGATAAGCACCGCCTGATACGGCGACAATGATATATTGTCGACCATCAACCATGTAAGTCATTGGTGAACCAGATTGACCCGCTGGCATCCAAACTTCACCAACTTGATCGCCGGTCATTTTATCATAGGCACGAAGCATTGCGCCGCGCTCACGATCACCCGGATTAGTTACGCGTTGATCGCCCACAATCACAAGTGTTTTTGTGACTACGGTGCCAACGTTAGCTGGTTGACCAGTGCGTGGAATATCCATACCACGAAGTTTTGGGTGATTACGAACGTTATCAGGTGTTTCCCCGTGGGCAACTTTCCAGATCACTTCACCTTTGTTCATATCAATCGCTGAAAGCACGCCATATGGTGGCTTAAGAATTGAAAGACCGTCTACACGAAGCTGAGGAATTTCCACAGGTTTCGCATTCGTGTCTTCAAATTCATTTTCCACTTTTGGCGCGTCAGGATTTTGACCAGTACCAGAGGCATACATCATACGGAAAGGTTGGCCTTTACGGCCTGCGATATAATCAACATTTGAATATCCAGCAGGAGGTGGTGCAAGCGATAAGTTATCAATATAGGCTTGTGAAGCAGGTGCATAAACGATCCCTGTTTCAGGATCGAATGAAGCCCCCGGCCAGTTTGTACCACCCGTTGTTGCACCAATGTTAATTGCACCTAATGTACCATTTACATCACCAAGGAGAGGTGGGTTATACATGGCGCCATTGCTCCAGTCCCAACGATCCATCTTATCAAGGGCTTCTTGACGCATTTCAGGTGTGAAATCAATCAGATCATCAGGAAGATTCAATTTACCACGACCATAATGAAGACGCATTGGAGGCATAGGTTGAGTTGGCGAATACCACTCGCCCGGCACGTTACCTTGTGGGACCGGTACTTCCGGAATATCCCAAATCGGCTCACCAGTGATACGGTCAAATGCGTAAATGAATGACTGTTTTGTAGGAAGAGCGATAATCTCACGGTCTTTTCCGTCAATGTTTACATCCATTACAAGGGGAGCAGATGACAAATCATGATCCCAAATCGGATGGTGAACCACTTGGAAATGCCATTTATATTCACCTGTGTTTAGATCAACCGCAACAAGGCTTTCACCAAAAAGGTTGTTACCAGGGCGATGTCCACCGTAAAAGTCAGAAGCAGGTGATTCAACGGCTAGGAAGACAAGCTCATTTTTTTCATCAACAGTAATCTGTGTCCAAACACCTGTGTTACCATTGCGTTCCCATGAATTATCAAGCCAAGTGTCGTTACCAAATTGGCCAGGACGCGGAATAGGATCAAATTGCCATACTTTTTCACCAGTTCTGGCATCAAATGCACGAACAAGACCTTTGGTGTTGTTGTAGTTATCAATGGTCATACCTTCTTTCATCGCAGAACCAACAATAACGAGATTACCAGCTACAGCAGGCGTAGAATGAAGTCCGATTTCACCAGTGACGAGATCGATTTGAACTTCGTTACCCTGAACGGCACCGACCTTCAGGTCAAGAATGCCGTTACCGTCTGTACCAAAATCGTTTATTGGAATGCCTGTGTGAGCATTGAGTGCGACAAGACGATATCCTGTCGTTACATAGAAAATACGGTCATCACCCTTGCCATCTGACCAATAGGCTAATCCGCGACCGGAAAGCTGGCGTGGTGCAAGTCCCGCACGAAGTCCTTCACGCATGCTGTGAAGCCACATAAGCTCACCTGTCTGGCCGTCTAGTGCTATTGTAGTACGGCGTGTACCCGCTGTTGCATAAACAACGCCGTCAACCATGATTGGTGTCACTTCAAGCTTATATTCAGCACGTGTGCCAAGGTTCTTTGTTGAAAAAGACCAGACCATTTCAAGGTCTTCAAAGTTATCCGCATTGATTTGATCAAGCGAGGAATAACGTGATCCTTTGATATCACCGGTATAATGATGCCATTCGCCATTCGTTGTACCCGGTTCGTCTGCGTTTGCAAAAATTGATGTTAGACCTGTTGCTAACATCGTTAATGCCATTACAGACTTTTTATAGTTAAGCTTCATGCTTCTCTCCCATAGAAGGTTATTTTATATTATTTTCATATTCATGAAAAAAGCCCAGAAGATAATATGATCTTCTGAGCTTTTAATGCAAGAATTTTGTCTAAGATTATTAATCGCCAGCGGGGTTTTGCGCGTTCCATTGAATTCTTTTTAATCTTGAATTCTGATAAGGTAGTGGTGCGTTTCCAGCTGGGAAATCATTTTGCTTCATAATGAATGCTAAAATGTCTGCTTTCACTTTACGTGGCGTACCTCTTGGATCATCAAGTGGCATTGTTTCACGAAGACGTTGGAATAATACGCTTACAGGCATACCGTCCCAGTTATAAATGAAGGCGCCTTGCTTAAGGCTTGGTGCTTCTTCGCGGCCTTGCATCTGTGTGCCGTGACATTCTGAACAATGTTCCTGATAGGATTTTTCGCCTCTGACGGCTTGTGCTTCTGTATATGCACCGTCCCATACATTTGCGACTTGTGCATTGGCACTATTATTCATACTCAGGGCTACAAAAGCTGTTGCAGCAATTATTGTAATTTTTTGTACTAGTTTCATCTTATTCTCATCTACTGTTTAAAATTTACCCTAATCTTAAAGTATGTCCATTTTAGGGTTTTTGTAATCCCTCAATTTTTCAGTATAAAGTCGTTAACTTAATTCAACCTGAAAAATTGAGTTGTAAGGGGCGATTTTATTCGCCCCTTACGGTTATTTTAATCTTCCGGAAGTGCATAAGCACGGAACTCACCTGGGTAAGCGCCACCGGATACAGATACAATAATATATTGTCTGCCATCGGCCATATATGACATAGGAGAACCTGATTGTCCTGCAGGCATCCAAACTTCGCCAACATTCTCTCCAGTTTCTTTATCATAGGCACGAAGCATTGCACCGCGCTCACGATCACCAGGGTTTGTCACACGCGGGTCACCGACGATCACAAGTGTTTTGGTAACAACCGTACCAACACTACTGCGCTGACCTGTTCGTGGAATATCCATGCCGCGTAACTTTGGATGATTGCGAATATTGTCCGGTGTTTCACCATGGGCAACACGCCACTTTACTTCCCCTTTATTCATGTCGATCGCTGCTAGAACGCCATATGGTGGCTTCAAGATATTAAGACCTTCAACATTTAAGGATGGCACTTCAACAGGTGGACCATCATAAACAGGATAGTTCACTTCTTTTGGTGCGTCAGGGTTTTGACCTGTACCCGCTGCGTTACGCATACGGAAAGGTTCACCCTTACGGCCCGCCATGTAATTCACATTTGAATATCCTTCTGGTGGGGGAGCAAGTGAAATACCGCCAATCGCGCCTGTAGTTGCGGATGCATAGACAATCCCTGTTTCAGGATCAAATGCACCACCTGGCCAGTTGGTACCACCACCAGCATTACCAAGGTTAATCGCACCAAGCATACCGTTTACATCACCAGCAATTGGTGGGTTATAAAGTGTGCCGTCTTTCCAAACCCAACGCTCTAGGTTTTTAATGGCTTGAGCACGCATTTCAGGTGTGAAATCTATTAGGTCATCAGGATAATCAAGTTCTGGATTACCATACAGTAATTTATCTGATGGACGGGGTTGTGTTGGTGAATACCATTCACCAGGTACATTACCTTGCGGGACCGGAACTTCTGGAATATCCCAAATTGGCTCACCCGTGACACGATCAAATACATACATAAAGGCTTGCTTCGTTGGAAGAGCCAATATCTCGCGTTCTTTACCGTCAATTGTAACATCCATTACAAGAGGTGCTGATGATAAGTCATGATCCCAAATCGCATGATGAACGATTTGGAAATGCCATTTATAAGAACCATCATTTAAATCAACAGCAACGATACTTTCACCGAACAAGTTATCGCCTGGACGATGTCCGCCGTAAAAGTCAGAGGAAGGACTTTCTACTGATAGAAAGACTAGCTCATTTTTCTCGTCAACTGTGATTTGCGTCCAAACACCAGTATTACCATTGCGTTCCCATGAATTATCGAGCCATGTTTCGTTTCCGAACTGGCCGGGACGCGGAATAGGATCAAACTGCCAGATTTTTTCACCTGTTCTAATATCGAATGCACGAACAAGACCTTTTGTATTATTATAATTATCTATGGTCATGCCTTCTTTCATGGCTGAGCCAATGATAATCATATCACCAACGACAGTAGGTGTCGCATGAAGACCAATTTCGCCGGTTACGAGATCGATTTGAACTTCGTTACCTTGTACAACGCCAATCTTTAAATCAAGAATACCGTTACCATCTGTTCCAAAACTTTCGATAGGAACGCCTGTATGGGCATTTAGCGCGATTAGGCGGTAGCCTGTAGTCACATAATAAACGCGATCATCACCTTTACCGTCTGACCAGTAAGAAAGACCACGACCAGAGAGTTGACGCGGTGCCATACCAGCGCGAAGTCCTTCGCGCATACTATGCATCCACATTAATTCACCTGTAACTGCATCCAAAGCTATTGCCGTACGGCGTGTACCCGCTGTTGCATAAAGTACACCATCAACCATTAATGGGGTCACTTCAAGCTTATATTCGCCGCGTGTACCGAGGTTCTTTGTTGAAAAAGACCAAACCATTTCCAGGTCTTCAAAGTTATCCGCGTTGATTTGATCAAGCGGTGTATAACGGGAACCTTTCATATCCCCCGTATAGTGATGCCATTCACCATTTGCAGTGCCCGGCTCGTCTGCGTTTGCAAATACGGATGTTAGACCAGTTGCCAACATCGTTAATGCCATTACAGACTTCTTAAAGTTAAGCTTCATGCTTCTCTCCCTTTGGTTAATACGAATTTTGTATATCTGTCATGTTACCTTGTTTCGAAATGATCGAATATTTATTGATTATACAACATAATTGACACCGTTATAGGTAGAAATATAAGAATTGTACATAGCAAAATGGCTTCAAAATGGCTAAAAATGCAATCTTATTGCATTTAATAGGCCAAAGAGTGTAGATAGGAGATTAGTATCTTGCATCTAAGACGCAAAATGGCTATTTCCTAGTCGAATTTTAGAAAAATGATTCTTCTAAAATAATTTTCAGTTTCGTTTCAGCTTGATTAGTTACAAGCGCGTTGAAAATGTGTAAAACTATAAATCAGAAAGAAAAAAATGAACGTTAAAAAAATGTCTTTATTGGGGGTTAGCATTTTTGGACTGCTTCCAATGATCGGTAATGCACAAGAAGCAAATCAAGCACAAGAAGCAAACAATACTGAAATTGTAACCGTTACAGCAACAAGAAGTGAGCGCATTGCATCCGATGCAATTGGCAATCAGGCTTCAGTATCGGGTTCTGAAGTGACGTTTATTGCGCCAACACATATTAACGAAGCATTGCAGGGAATTGCCGGTGCAAACATTTCAAGAAATAATGGTCAAGAATCATTAATTTCGTTGCGTTCACCTATTTTTACAGGTGCTGGCGCATGTGGAGCGTTTTTAACGGCGATGGACGGTATTCCGTTACGCGGAGCTGGATTTTGTAATGTAAATGAATTATTTGATACATTCCCGGAGCAAGGAAGCCGTATTGAAGTGGTGCGTGGACCTGGCTCTGTTCTTTATGGTTCAAACGCCATGCATGGTATTATTAATGTTATTTCCCGCCCTGTCGGTGATGATGTATCAGAAGCCAGTATCGAAGCGGGCTCATGGGGTTATTTTCGCGGTATTGGATCGGTTGCTGTGCAAGAGGAAAACAATGGTTTTCGCTTAAGTGGTACGGCTGCGCGCGATGGTGGTTATATTGAAGAAAGCGGTTTTAATCAGCAAAAAGCGCAACTAAGACATGAATATGATAACGGTAATTTTAGTATTTCTTCAAATTTCCAATTTACAAATCTGGATCAGGAAACAGCGGGCTACCTTACGGGTTTAGATTCATATAGAGATCCAGTACTCGCAAGAACCAATGGAAACCCAGAAGCGTTTAGAAAAGCAAAATCATTCCGTTATTGGTCAACGATTTCAACGAATGTTGCCGATAATGTCAGATTGCAAGTATCTCCATATGCCCGCAAAATGGATATGGAATTCCTTATGCACTTTTTACCAGGAAAGCCACTTGAAGAGAATGAGCAAAAAAGCGCAGGTTTTCAAAGTGCCTTTTATATTAATGAAGGCGGTGACTTTGAGATTATAGCTGGTATCGATGGTGAAATAGGTAAAGGTGAACTCAAACAAACACAGGAAAATCCAACTGTTGGCAGTGCATTTCTAGTCAATACGATCCCTGCGGGCAAACAATATGATTACGAAGTAGGCACAAAAATGGTCGCTGGATTTGTTCGTGGTGAATTTGATGTGACGGAGCAATTAACCTTTTTAGGTGGTATTCGTGCAGAACACATGAATTATGATTACGATAACCGCATGAACAGCGGCCGCGTGGATGAAAATGGCAATGCTTGTGGATTTGGTGGCTGTCGTTATACGCGACCAGCAGATCGTGAAGATAGTTTTAATAATGTGTCATTTGAAGCTGGGTCATTATTTAAAATCGATGAAAACAATAGTCTATTTGCAAGATACAGTCGTGGCTTTCGAGCACCACAATCGACAGAACTTTACAGACTTCAAAATGGTCAATTGGTTGCTGATATTGATAGCGTGAAACTTGACAGCATTGAAGCCGGTATTCGTGGGAATGCAAAAACATATTCATATGAAATCGCTGGGTTTTATATGAAAAAAGATAACGTGATATTCCAAGATGGAAGCCGAACTAATGTAGATAACGGCGCTTCAAAACACGTTGGTGTTGAGGGTATGTTTGAGTACCGCTTCCCACAAGATGTAAGTGTTCGATTTAATGGTAGTTATGCGAAGCATACATATGATTTTGATTATATCTCTGGTGCAAATAATGTTACAGGTAATATTAATTGGAATGGCCGTGATATTGATACGGCGCCCCGTAATTTCGGTAGCATTCAATTGAACTGGGCACCGGCAGATAAAGTTAAAGCAGGCCTTGAGTGGATTTATATGGGTGAATATTATTTGGAGCCTACAAATACATTTAAATATGAAGGTCATAATTATTTCAATCTTCGTATCGAAGCAGAAGCCATGGAAGGCGTCGATATATTCTTACGTATTATGAATATCACAAATGTGAGATATGCTGAAAGAGCTGATTGGACAGGCTTTACAGATGAGCGTTATTTCGTTGGTCGTCCTCGCGCTTTCTTCGGTGGTGTTCGCGCTCGTTTCTAAAACGACTAAAATATTTTATTTAAGGCTCGTTTCATTAATGCGGGCCTTTTTTATTGGCTAACTCTTTACAGGAATAGGGACTCCCTCTATTGTCGTTTCCGTAATTGCAAAAAGGGGCAATCAAATATGAAAAAACTACTATTATTAACAACTATTCTTGCTGTTTCAGCTTGTTCTTCTGATGATGGAAATCAATCTGAAGAAATGAACAACAATAATGCCATGGATACTGCGGCTGCGGTTTCTGATGAAGTAATGCGCTGGGAAGCACAAGCACAGAATATCACAATTCAACGTGATAACTGGGGTGTGCCGCATATTTACGGTAAAACCGATGCAGATGCTGTTTTCGGTGTTATGTACGCACAAGCCGAAGATGATTTTAATCGTGTCGAAGTAAACTATATGAATGCGATGGGCTTATTAGCCCAAGCCGAAGGTGAAAGTGAGATTTATCGCGACCTTCGTATGCGCCTCTTTATTCAAGAAGATGAAATGAAGCGTTTATATGCTGAAGCCCCTGATTGGCTTAAAGAGCTTATGGTCGCTTATGCTGATGGATTAAACTATTTCCTTTATAAAAACCCACAAGTTCAACCAAAAGTAATTAAACGCTTTGAGCCATGGATGGCGCTTTCATTCTCAGAAGGAAGTATCGGTGGTGATATTGAACGCGTTTCACTTGCGGACCTTGAACAGTTTTACGGTGGCACGAACACGATGGCATCTGCCGATATTAACCTAGACCGTGTCGACTGGGAGCCGCGTGGCTCAAACGGTATGGCGATTGCTCCGGAAAAAACAAAGAACGGCAAAGCACTTCTTTATATTAATCCACATACAACACATTATTTCCGTGAAGAAGCTCATATGGTTAGTGAAGAAGGTCTTAATGCCTATGGCGCCTTAACGTGGGGTCAGTTCTTTATTTACCAAGGCTTTAGTGAATATAACGGTTGGATGCATACATCAACGCGTTCAGATGTAATCGACGAAGCGTTAGAAACCATCATCGAGAAAGATGGAAAGCTCTTTTACAAGTATGGTGATGAAGAACGCGAAGTAAAAGTATCCACGGAAACAATAGAATATAAAACTGATAGCGGTATGGCATCTCGTGATTTCACCATTTACCACACACACCGTGGACCGATTGTTCGTGAGCAGGACGGTAAATGGGTTAGCACGCAGTTAATGAATATCCCGCTAACGGCATTGAACCAATCATATACGCGTACTAAGACAAAATCTTATGATGAGTTTTATGAAATGATGAGACTGAAATCAAACTCATCAAACAATACCGTTTATGCAGATAAAGATGGGAATATTGCCTATTTCCACGGTAATTTCCATCCAATCCGTGACACGCAATTTGATTACAATCATCCTGTGGACGGCAGCAACCCAGCAACGGATTGGCAAGGATTACATACTGTTGAGGAAGCGATTAATTCACTTAATCCTGGTTCAGGTTGGCTTTATAATACCAATAACTGGCCTTTCACACTTGCGGGGCCAGATCATAGTCCTAAAAAAGAAGACTATCCGAGTTATATGTCAGTGAATTTTGAAAACCCACGTGGCGAGCATGCGCTGGGTCTTTATCCCGGCATCAATGACTTTACAGTCGAAAGTTTAATTGAAGCGGGTTATGATGGTCTTCTTCCTTCTTTCCAACGCTTTGTTCCAGTCCTTAAAGCGGCATATGATGCAAACCCGGATGAGAGCATAAAAGAAGCTGTCGATATGCTTGTTGCGTGGGATAAGAGAGCGAGCATGGCGTCTGTTGAAACATCATTAGCGCATCACTGGGGTAACGAGCTTTGGAAATTACTGCCTCGCGGTCGTGATGTTGATCCCTATGATAACTATGCATATATTGAAAAAATGGTTTCTGCGGATCAATATCTTACGGCTTTAAAAGATGCTTTAGCTAAAATGGAAGCGGATTTCGGTTCATGGAAAGTGGCGTGGGGCGATATGAATCGTTTTCAGCGTAATGATGGTAATATCACTCAAACATTTGATGATACTAAACCAAGTTATCCTGTAAAACTTGCTTCTGGCCGCTGGGGTGCGCTTGCGTCCGTTGGTACACGTCAATTTGACAGTGCAAAAAATTGGTATGTGACGAGCGGTAATAGCTTTATCGCATCTGTTGAGTTTGGCGATAAAGTTCGCGCTAAAGCACTAATGGCGGGTGGTTTAAATAGTGACCCGAGTTCACCACATTTCTTCGATCAAGGAGAAATGTACGGAAAAGGCGAATTCCGTGATGTTCATTATTATAAAGAAGATGTAGATGCCAATACGCAACATACGTATCACCCTGGTGAATAAAACATTATAAATTAGAAATGAATAGGCTGGACAAGAAATTGTCTGGCCTATTTTTTTATCGAAAGATAGAATGTATAAAAATTCTAAGGAAAGAAGAATATGATCAAATGGTTGTTGCGGCTGGCCGTGTTTTCATCGACGATTACTATCGCTGCGCTTGTGGTGGTTTATTATGGATTTCAGGCAAGTCTTCCTGAACTTGAAGGAAATATTGTATCTAACGATATAGTTGGTGCTGTCACCGTTGAGCGTGATCAAAATGGGGCGCCAACCATTACTGCAGCAAATAGAACCGATTTGGCATTTGCGACTGGCTATATTCATGCACAAGAGCGCTTTTTTCAGATGGACCTATCCCGCAGAATGGCATCCGGAGAATTATCAAGTCTTTTTGGTGCTTTAGCGGTGGATACGGATAAAGCTAATAGGCTTCATCGTTTTAGAAATCGGGCAAATGTTGCACTTAATCATATTTCTGCCGATGAACGCGATATACTAAATCAATATGTTAAAGGGGTTAATCAGGGTTTATCGTCCTTAGGGTCAAAACCATTTGAATATTGGCTATTAAATGCTGAGCCAGATACATGGACAGCCGAAGATACGTTCCTCGCTATTTATTCAATGTTTTTCACATTGCAAAGTTCAACGGGCGGTTATGAATGGCAAAACCATTTACTGAAACAATCATTATCGTCGGATCTTTATGAATTTTTACTGCCGGATCGCACAGAATGGGATGCGCCACTGCAAGAAGATGCAGATGAGTATATGAAGCCAGAAATTCCCGCTACACCAAATTTTGATTTAACCGCTAATCATTTTGAGCGAGATGATCGTCCCATGCTTGGTAGTAATAATTGGGCAGTCACGGGAAATATCAGTGAGAATGGTGCAGGAATGCTCTCAAATGATATGCATTTAACAATTCGTGCCCCCTCAATTTGGTATAAATTAAGACTGAAGAAAATGGATGGATCACTTGATATCACGGGTGTTTCCTTGGCAGGGGCACCTGCGATCGTGGTGGGCAGTAATCGGTCCGTCGCGTGGGGTTTCACCAATACAAATATTGATACATCTGACATAATTGAATTAACCATTAACCCGGAAAATGAAGGTCAATATCTAACCAAAGATGGTTATAAAGATTTTGATGTTTTTGATGAAGAGATTGCCGTTAAGGGCGGCGAGGCAGAACTATTAAAAGTTAAAGAAACAGTTTGGGGCCCTGTGATTGATAAAGGGAATGACAAACAATATGCCTATCGCTGGGTCGCACATATGCCTGATGGGGTTAATATGTCGCTGATGCAAATGGAAAATGCAGGCTCCGTATCAGAAGTCATGGATATGGCGGGTGATATGGGCATTCCTGCACAGAATGCTATAATCGTTGACGCTCAAGGGAATGCAGGATGGACAATATTTGGAAAAATTCCAAAACGTCCAGAAGGTGATTATAGAAATATATATAATTGGTCATCGGGCAATCACGATTGGAATGGATGGTACGCGTCAGCCGAATATCCCCGTGTCCTTAATCCTGATACGGGTCGGCTCTGGACCGCGAATGCGCGCGTAGTTTCGGGTGATGATCTTGCCCGAGTTGGCACCAATCGATATGACCTTGGAGCGCGAGCGAAACAAATACGTGACCGCTTAATGGCACTAGAGGCACCAGTTAAAGAGGCAGACCTTTATGGTATTATGCTTGATAATGAAGCCTTGTTTCTATCACGTTGGCAAAAACAATTGTCAGGCGTGCTAAAGGCGGCGAATGATCCCGCATTTGAGACTTATCTGAATGAAGTTGAAAATTGGGGCGGGCTTGCTGATAAAAATTCAATTGGTTTTCGTTTGGTGAAGGATTACCGCGATCAAGTTTATGAGAATCTTTTTTCAAGAATAACGGCAGCATGTACAGAGTATAATGAAAATTGTGATTATGATGCGGCCACTAAACAATGGGAAGCACCGCTCTGGCAGCTGGTAACAGAAATGCCTGTGTCTTGGTTGCCGCCTGAATATCAAAGCTGGCAGTTCTTTTTTGAAAAATCTGCCTTTGACGCTTGGCAAAACGTCATTTCTGGTGACGTTGCATTATCAGATTACACGTGGGGGGCGCGCAACACGACGGAAATTAGGCATCCCCTAAGTGCAGCAGTTCCTGGATTAAGTAATCTTGTGGATATGAAGGCCTTTGCGCAGAATGGTGATAAGGAAAATATCCCGCATATTTCAGGACGCACACTAGGGCAATCAGAACGTATTGTTGTAAGTCCGGGGTTTGAAGAAAATGGAATTATGGACTTGCCGTCCGGACAATCTGGGCATCCATTATCGCCTTATTATGGAGCGGGCCATCAGGAATGGCTTGATGGGGGTCAAACACCCTTCCTGCCAGGCGAGACAAAATGGATTTTAACATTTAAACCAATATAAATTTATGATGAACTTTTTAAGTAGGCCAAATTGGCGCCGACTAAGTCTTCGAGGGCGGTACCGACTGATTTGAAAACAGTTCTTTTATGTGGTGGGTTATTAAAATCATCTTTAACCATCGTGAAGAAATCGCCAATCACGTCTTCTTTTTTTATGGCACCCTCTCCAATGGGTCTTAATATGTCCCCTGCTTCTGCGAGGGCCCCTTCAAAAGTATCAACGTAAATTGCGGCCCCTATTAGAACGTCATTATCGGCTTCGCGCATTTCATAAGTATAACCACCAACAATATCGATATGTTGCTGCTTATCTGGATTTAACCATTCGCCTTTAATAATAGGTTCGGTCGCGAGTGTTGCCGATGAGATAATATCTGCATGAAAGGCATATTCTTTTGGATCGTCGACAGAAATTACTTTTGCGGTTAATTCTAGGTCCAGTTTTTGAGCGAGCGATGCTGCCTGTTTTCCGTCACGCGACCATATATATATTTCTTTCAAATCTCTGGCTGTGGCGTGTGCTCTTATCATATGCGGGGCTAAATTACCTGCCCCCATCATCAGAAGACGGCTCGCTTCCGGATTAGAAAGAATTGAGCTCGCCAGTGCAGAAGCTGAGGATGTCCGGCGAACGGTAAGTTCATCGCCGTCCATTTTCGCCAAAGGAACGCCTGTGGTTGCATCCATTAACATGTAGCTTGCTTGTACAGCACCAAGTCCGTGTTTATGATTATCTGGGCATACCATAACCGTTTTAATACCCAGCCTTCCGCCTGTTTGCCAGCATGGCATAATCAAAAGATAATTTTCACTTTCTCCTTCGGTTTTTATTTGGTGAGAATGGCGAAGAGGTGCTTCTGCCCCAATCCTAAACCCCTCTTTTAGGGCACTGATCAATTCATTATAAGGTAATAATGATACCAAATCTTGTTTGCTGAAGGTTTTCACCTAGACTCCTTAATTTTTTGATTTATACATAAGAAATATTTAACAGAATGCCGTAAAGCAAATGACTGAACAAGAAAATAATTCACTATGGAATTTAAGCCGCCATTCGAAGGTGGAAATTAATATTCTCGACGAAGAATTAAAAACCGATGTGGCCATAATTGGTGGTGGTTTTACGGGTACTTCTGCGGCGCTTCGGTTCGCGGAAAGTGGTGTTGATGTTACTTTGCTTGAAGCTGAATTTAACGGCTTTGGCGGTTCAGGTCGTAATGTTGGATTAACCAATGCGGGACTATGGAAAAACCCCGATGAAGTCGAGAAAATAGTTGGAAAACCTTACGGTGAAAGATTAAATGCCTTGCTCGCTGATGCACCATCACTTGTGCATCAACTAATAAAAGATCATGATATTAAATGTGAATCTCTTAGAAACGGATCTTTACATCTTGCTCATTCTGAAAAAGGAATGGATAGCTTAAAATATAAATTAGAACAGGTAAATGCACGCGGCGCTGAGTTAGAATTATTGGATCAGCAGGAAACATTCAAATTGACAGCCGCTGAAAAGTATATTGGATCAATCTTAGATAAAAGAGCAGGAACTATTCAGCCGCTAGAATATTGTCATGGCTTAATGCAGGCGGCAAAGATGGCTGGCGCTAAAATTTATACGGGCACTGCAGCGCTCGATATTTTTAACGTGAGCGGAACGTGGTATATCAAAACGGAAAAAGGTTTATTGAAAGCCGATAAAGTGTTGGTGGCGACGAATGCATATCTTTCTAATATTTTACCTGAATTAAAATCAACATTTACGCCGATGTATTATTGTCAAATGGCAACAGATCCACTTACAGATGAACAACTTGACAATTATCTGCCGGGTAAAAATGGAACGTGGGATACGCGTCTTGTTATGCGCTCATATCGTACCGATGCAGCGGGTCGATTAATTATTGGAACCATCGGTAATATATTTATTGATAAAGCCCCATTATTTTCATCATGGGCGGATAAAATGGTGCGTGATACATTTCCAATAGTCGGCCCTGTGGAATGGACCTATAAATGGGCGGGACGCATTGCATGTTCCAGTAATTACGTGCCTAATTTTCACGAACTTGGAAATGGTCTTTATAGCATCAATGGCTTTAGTGGGAGGGGAATCTCTCCTGGTACCGCTTTGGGCCGTGAAATGGCTGATTTCATGATGGATAAAATAAAAGCAGAGGAATTACCCCTGCCTTTAAAGTCACCTGAAAAAGTACCATTTAATTTATTACGTGAAGCTTTCTATGAAACAGGTAGTCAGCTAACACGTATTCAAGACCACATTATTTAAGTTATTTCTTATAACGTTCAAACCACGCCATTATATTATCCACTTTAGCGTTCAACCGCGATGGACGTCCGGCAATACCATGTGGAGAACCTGGAACACGGACCATAATGGTATCGACCTCTAATAATTTTAATGCTTGATAATATTGCTCAATTTCTGGGATCGGTGTTCTTCGGTCCTCTTCGCCTGTCATGAGAAGTGTTGGTGTTTTCACATTACCTACAAGTGACATCGGTGATCTTTTCCAAAAATGATCCACATGATCCCAAGGGAAGCCCGGAAATTGATTGCGAAGCTGTCCGGTTGAACTGTCCGCATAAAGTGATTTGCTGAGCCAATTTACGATCGGTTTAATCACACCTGCTGCATTAAAGCGGTCGGTTAATCCAATTGCATAAGTGGCTGCAATACCTCCAGCAGACCCACCTGTGATAAACAGGTTATCTTCATCAATGAAACCTAATTCAATCATCGCATCTACACCTGAATTATGGTCAGCAAAGTCATATTCGCTGGAATATTTGTTGTGAAGAAGCATCGAAAATTTTTCACCGTAACTTGAACTTCCACGGTGATTATCAAAAAATACAACATATCCTTCAGCGGCAAAACGTTGAAACTCAGCTGAAAAACCAGGACCATATGCAAGGCTAGGACCACCATGAATTTCAAGGATCAGTGGGTATTTTTTCTCTGGGTCAAAATTTGGTGGTGTTAAGTACCAACCTTGGATTGGCGTGCCATCAATTGAAGATGTATAATTAATTTCATGAACTTCGCCTAAGTCTTTATGGCTAAGGAAATCTTCATTTAAAGATGTAAGCATTTTACGGCTATCATCTTGCATGATGGCAATATTTGCGGGTCTTTGATCCGTACCGTAAGTAAATGCCAATAGACCACTTTTGCCAACATTATATCCACCACTTAAGTAAGGACGGCCTAGTGATGTGCCACCTAAACCCATCGCGGCAATTTCCATATTTCCATTTAGGTCCGTTTTTCCAACGGCGCGAACGGCCTGATCATCAAATTGAAAATAGATATGTTTGTTATCATTACCCCATTTAATGCTACCAGCCGGACGATCAAGTTCAAGTGTTAGATTTGTTTCGTTTGAGCCATCGGCATCCATGACATAAAGATAAGTATTTTTAAACATTACCTTTTCATTAGATTGTTTTGTAAACGCAATTTTTTTCCCATTTGGTGAATAGGTTGCATTTCTTTCTGAACCTGGCTCGTTGGTTATTTGCGTTAAATTTCCATCCGCGATGTCAACTGCAAAAATATCAGCTTCGGACGATTCAAGTTCCCATTTCTTGTGACGATTTGACGAAAATAAAATGTGTGAACTATCTGCGGCCCATGATAGTAATCCGCCACTATCAAAGTTCCCTTCTGTTAATTGTCGTGGTGTTCCACCATCACTTGGTAGGATGAATATTTGTGTGTATCCGGGAGTCATAATACCGCGCCCATCACGCTGATAACGTGTCGCATCAATAATATTCATAGGGTCGGCCCAATTCGCTCCCTTTGGTTTCGGTACTAGTTTAGCGAGTGTTGGGTTTTTGATTGCGACACGCGCTGAGAACGCGATCCATTTACCATCTGGCGACCAGCTTATGCTGCTTGGAGATACGGTTAGGTTGCTAAGGAGTGCTGTTTGTCCACTGTCATGCCAACGGAGATATATTTGTGTGCTTCCTTCTGATGCGGATAAATAGGCAAGTTTTTTACCGTCAGGTGACCATCTTGGTGAGGAATAGTTATCACGCCCAGATAAGAGCGGGCGGTTTTCTGAACCATCTGCTTTCACGCTCCAAATGTTAGAGCGTGTCCGGTCCGTCATAATGTCATTTGAC
>NZ_CBFIEP010000018.1:0-10285 GCF_965661635.1 Pseudemcibacter sp.
TGGACCGTATCTTTCGCCTTCAGGTAGTTTTTCAAGTGCTTCTAAGTCGGCTTCTTTTCGCCACAGCCATTTTGGTACGCCTTTTTCTTCAACTGATTTAAGGCGAGAAGGGACGCCGGCTTTACGGAAATATTTTTGCGCAATGATATCCGATGCCACTTGGCTCCAATCTTTTGGAATTTCGAACCCTTTTAAACCGAATATTACTTCGCCATCAGGATTACGAATCTCGCTATCTGCTCTTCTAAAAGCTATATCTTCATAAGCTGATTTATCTGTTTTTGTGTAGCAACGTTGAATTTTCATTTTATTCCGCCTTAAAATCAGAGCCTTAAAAATTTATCTAAAATTCTTATTAAAAGGGCACTGAATTTATTTTATATATTTATGATTGATACTGATGTGAATTGTAACGGAAATGGTTGTATCAACAAAGCAATTTTTAATATATTTTGTGGTTGACTAACATTTAATAAACTAGATGTAGTGCTTTGATGAGTCGCCGAGGTTTTAGTATTTTCAGGTGTCTTTTAGTTAAAAGCTTACGCAATATTGGTTTTTTGAGATCAACATGAAAGTGATGCCTTAATATAGTCACGCTTTGAGATCATTGTACCCTAGAAAAATAAAATTGTGGTTCTTTGAATTGCTTTAAAGGTTGTTCTTATGCCCCCTTCGGGGTATAGAAAGGATAAGCAATTTAACAATAAACGAGATGATTATGTTGGTTTCTTTAATTAAACGTATTTTCGCATGGTGGCATGTGGCAACGATCGGCACATTACTCCACACAAAATTTAAAGGTATAAATGTTGGCGAAGACAGCCAAGGCAATAAATATTATACTTCTAAAGACGGTAAAAAACGTTGGGTCATTTGGAACGGTGAAATCGAAGCGTCTAGCATTGAGCCTGACTGGCATGCTTGGCTTCACAAAATCGTTGATTATACGCCACTTGAAAAACCGCGTACTAAGAAAAGCTGGGAAAAAGAACATCTTCCTAATCAAACAGGAACAGTTCACGCCTATTCACCAAGTGGTGCATTAACAGAAGGTGGTGTGCGTAAACCATCGACGGGTGACTATGAAGCCTGGACACCCGGTAATTGATTTATAAATATTCAGGAGTGACTAAATGAGAAACAGTGTTGTTGAGACAATGATGGGCGCAGTGGTTCTTTTAATCACAGTCTGGTTTCTTTATTTTGCATTCAGTAACGCTGGTGTTGGTTCCACGTATGATGCAACTTATTATGCAAATTTTGATAAAATTGATGGATTGATAACAGGCGGTGAAGTTAAAATTAGTGGTATTAAAGTTGGTACCATAGTTGGCAGTGAACTTGATAAAAGAACATATGAAGCCGTTGTTGAAATGAATATCGATTCATCTATTGACCTTCCTGAAGATACATTTGCAAAAATCACATCCGAAGGACTACTTGGCGGTAATTACCTAGTACTTGATCCTGGTGGCAGTGATGTGATGCTAGAAAATGGTGACACAATCATCGAAACGCAAGGCGCCGTTGATCTTCTTGGCCTGCTAAGTACTTTTGCAGGAAGCAGTGCAGAAGAGTAAGCATTATGCTCAGCCGGACATTAAAAAAATTATCATTATTTATTATACTAGGTAGTAGCAGTGCTCTCGCGCAAGAGGTCCCAGTTGTAACCCTTGGGGCATTAAATAAAATAACAGCTAAGCTCGAGACTATTCAAATCAGTCGGGATGAAAAAGTAAAATTTGGAACGTTGGAAATTACTATGCGTAGCTGCCAATCAAACCCACCGGAAGAAACCCCTGAATCTGTCGCTTTTATTGAAGTGGTTGATTATGGGCAAACCAATGTTGCGACTGAAATTTTTAAAGGTTGGATGTTTGCATCAAGCCCTGCGATTTCTGCGCTTGAACATGCGGTTTATGATGTTTGGGTTACCGATTGTAAGATGGTTGACCCGTCCGCCTCCTCTGACATTGAATAAAAATTACTATCCTCAACGAGAAGCGCTTCTTTTAAACGGGCACGGTATTCTTTTCTGGAAATTTCAATAGCCCCAAATTGACTAAGTTGATCTGTCACAAATTGTGTATCAAGCAATCTATATCCACCAACCTTTAAACGCGCAA
Organism: Pseudemcibacter sp.; assembly: GCF_965661635.1. NCBI lineage: Bacteria > Pseudomonadati > Pseudomonadota > Alphaproteobacteria > Emcibacterales > Emcibacteraceae > Pseudemcibacter > Pseudemcibacter sp. Next base: position 2,130 of record NZ_CBFIEP010000018.1, read on the forward strand.
CAAGATAGACGAGGGCTATTTTACTGGCATCGGTGACCGTGTGAAACATGCTTTCACCGCAAAAGGCACCATTAAGCGAAACGCCATATAAGCCACCAACAAGATCTTGATCTTGCCAACATTCAACAGAATGAGCATATCCCATTTCATGAAGTTCATTATAACGGGTAAGTATCGTTTTATTTATCCAAGTGTTTTGCCTATCAACATTATCGGTGGGTTCAGCACATTTTAACATGACCTCTTGAAAGGCTGTATTAATTCGAACTTTAAAGGGTTCAGACTTAATTTTTTTTGCTAACTTTTTGGGTACATGGAATTGATCAAGTGGGAAAATACCGCGTTCATCAGGATCAACCCAAAAAACATCATCGCTATCGGCACTTTCCGCCATTGGAAAAATGCCCTGCATATAAGCACTAAGGAGGAGCTCAGGTGTGATGTTCACAAATAAGTCTCCTCCTTAATTAATTTTTATAAAAATATCCGATTATTCGGCATTAAGTTTTTCTAAATATTTCTCAAGCCAATGGATATTATAATCGCCGTTGATGAAATCATCTTCGCGAATGAGTTTTTGATGAAGTGGAATTGTGGTTTTAATGCCATCAATTACATATTCTTCCAATGAACGGCGTAAACGCATCAAACATTCGTTTCTGGTTTTCCCATGAACAACGAGCTTTGCGATCATACTGTCATAATGTGGCGGGATATGATAGCGCGCATAAAGTGCGCTTTCGACACGTACATCAAGGCCACCCGGCGTATGATAATCTTTAACCTGTCCAGGAGACGGCATAAATGTATATGGATCTTCGGCATTAATACGACATTCAATGGCATGACCGGAAAATTTAATATCTTCCTGTTTATATTTAAGTTCAAGACCATCAGCGATACGTATTTGCTCTTTTACCAAATCGATACCGGTTATCATTTCCGTGACCGGATGCTCAACCTGGATACGAGTATTCATTTCAATGAAATAAAATTCACCATTTTCATAAAGGAATTCAATGGTTCCTGCGCCGCGATACCCTAATTTTTTAACCGCTTTACGGCAAACTTCGCCAATAGCATCACGTGCTTCTGCGTTAAGGGCGGGTGATGGACTTTCTTCTAATACTTTTTGATGGCGACGTTGAAGCGAGCAATCACGCTCACCAAGGTGTATAACATTACCATGGGTATCCGCAAGAATTTGTATTTCAATATGACGCGGCGTGGTAAGGAATTTTTCAAGATAAACAGTACCGTCACCAAAAGCAGCCGCAGCTTCTTTTTTCGCGGAGCTAACCGCAAGTTCAAGTTCAGATTCGTTATGGACGATCTTCATTCCTCGACCGCCACCACCTGAGGCCGCTTTCACGATCACTGGATAGCCAATTCCTTGTGCGACTATGGCTGCATCTTTAAATTCGCTGACTTCCCCTTCTGATCCTGGAACAATGGGAATGCCGGCTTTTGCGACTGCATCTTTTGCTGAAATTTTATCACCCATCAAATTAATATGATCCGCTGTTGGGCCAATAAATTTAATGCCGTGCTTTTCAATTATTTCTGCGAATTTTGCGCTTTCTGATAAGAAACCATAACCCGGATGGATGGCATCAGCACCGGTAATTGCGGCGGCTGACATTATGGCCGGGATATTCAAATAACTATCGACCGATGGTGGTGGGCCGATGCATACGCTTTCGTCCGCGAGACGAACATGCATTGCACTTTCATCTGCTGTAGAATGAACAGCAACCGTCTTAATGCCCATCTCATGACAGGCCCGGTGTATTCGTAGCGCAATTTCGCCGCGATTGGCGATTAGGACTTTCTCAATCATTATTTACACCCATTATTCTATTATGACGAGTGGCTCGCCGTATTCTACCGGCTGCTCGTTTTCAACAAAGATAGATTTTACCGTTCCGGCTTTCGCAGCGTGAATCTGGTTCATCACTTTCATTGCTTCAACAATAAGGATTGTTTGACCAGCCGCAACCTTATCACCCACTTTGATGAATACGTCCGCTGTTGGATCAGGCGATGTATATATAGTACCAACCATTGGCGAGAAAACTGTTCCTGGATGATCGGCAGGTGAAATCTCTGCGGGTGCTTCCGCTTCTGCCGCAGGAGCAGCAGCAGGTGCCGCCATTGGTGCTGCCGCAGGTGCGGCGACTTGGACCATAGATCCACCTCGTGATAATTTGATTTTACGTTCACCGTCTTCCACTTCGATTTCAGATAAATCGGTGTCATTAAGCATATCAGCGAGTTCACGAATTAACTTTGTGTCTACTTGCATTTTTGCCATTATGTGTAATCCTTTAATTATTTACTATGGTTTGTGTTGAATTATTCAGAAAGTATATCAGAAACGGCGTCAACCGCCATTAAATATCCAACCGCACCAAACCCGGTGATCATCCCAACAGCGGCGGATGATATATAGGAATGATGGCGGAATTCTTCGCGTTTAAAAATATTTGATAAATGTACTTCGACGCAGGGTGTGTCAACGGCAAGGAGTGCATCCATTATCGCAACCGATGTATGGGTGAGGGCACCAGCATTAATCACGATGGCATCATGGTTTTCTCGGGCTTCTTGTATCCAATTGACGATCTCACCTTCGATATTGCTTTGACGAAAATCGATGGATAAATTTAGTTTCCCAGCCTTAGCCGTCATGTTATCTTTGATATCGTCAAGGGTTTCAGCACCATATATTTCTGGTTCGCGCGTCCCAAGAAGATTTAAATTGGGACCATTAATCACCAATATCGATTTTGTCATATTTCCCTGCTGACTTATTATCGTTAGATATGTATATAATACTTTAAATGTGATTTGAAAACAGTCATTATGAAATTAAAGGCATTAATGATGATAAATGTAACCATAAACGGCGACACACATAGTTTAAAAGAGGCTTTACCTCTTCTTGAATTATTGTCAAAGTTTGAAATTGAACATGACAAAGTTGCCATTGAGCATAACCGCGAAATCGTTCCCAAAACTACATTTGGCGATGTAACGGTTGGTGATGGTGATAACTTAGAAATTGTTCATTTCATTGGTGGTGGCTGAAGATATAATAAAACGGATTTAAAAAAGACATGAGCGACACATTAACAATCGCGGGCAAAGAATATAATTCTCGCCTTATCGTTGGTACGGGTAAATATAAAGATTTTGATGAAACAAAATTAGCCGTTGAGGCATCGGGTGCGGAAATTGTCACCGTGGCTGTGCGCCGCGTTAATATCTCAAATCCGGGTGAGCCGATGCTCGTCGATTATTTGGATCCGAAAAAATATACGTTTCTTCCTAACACGGCAGGATGCTTTACCGGGGACGATGCGGTGCGCACATTAAGACTTGCTCGTGAAGCGGGCGGTTGGGATCTGGTGAAGCTTGAAGTGCTTGGCGATCAAAAAACGCTTTATCCAAACATGCCGGCAACCGTTGAAGCGGCGAAGACGCTTATCAAAGAAGGGTTCCAGGTTATGGTTTACTGTAATGATGACCCAATTCAGGCAAAAATTCTTGAAGACATCGGCTGCTGCGCGATTATGCCGCTTGGCGCACCAATTGGGTCGGGACTGGGTATTCAAAACCCTGTTGGTATCCGTATTATCGTGGAACAGGCAAATGTCCCCGTGCTCGTTGATGCGGGCGTCGGAACCGCATCCGAAGCGGCACAGGCGATGGAACTTGGGTGTGATGCGGTACTTATGAACACGGCGATCGCCGAAGCCAAAGACCCCATTAGAATGGCGCGCGCGATGAATAATGCCGTGAAAGCGGGCAGGGACGCTTATTTAAGTGGCCGCATGCCAAAGAAACTTTACGCCGATCCATCATCACCGCTGGCCGGATTGATTTAGGATTAGTATTTTTTAGATTTATGAAGCTAATTTGTATTCAATTCTAACTTTTACATCATGAACGAGCACTCTTTTTCCGTTTTCTTTACGCGGAACATAGCGATATTTTTCGGCTGCTTTCACTGAATTTTTTTCAAACATTTTATGGGAAGATTTTAAAATTATAACATTTTCTGTTTCTCCTTCAGTATTTACTGTGAAAGAAACTAACGCCCAGCCTTCTTATCCATTTTCTGCTGCAACCGAGGGATAGGATGGATTGAATCTTACGATAGGTAAATACTCTAAATCATCAGCGTATGCACCTGTTTCAATTAAATGTAATCGAAGCGTGTCGACATCATCAAATCTTTTTTGTTGTAAATAAATGCTGGACAAACCTAGAAATGCATCATTAGTCATTTTATAAATTTGTGGTTCTATTTTTTGATATATATCAATAGCTTTCAAGTAATTTTCTTCAGCGACTTCAAAATTATTATTCTTTAGATTTATTGTTGCAATATATTGAATGCTTCGTCCTACCTTTGCATTGTTCTCACCATATACATGAATGTAATAATCTTTTGCCTTCATGAAATCATGTAATGCTTTTTCGTATTCTTCGGTAATAAATCTTTGATAGGCGATTAAATATTCAAAATCGGCAATTTCTAAACTTGAAAGGTTGATTGAATAGGCTAATTTTAATGCATTTTCTGCGTATTTATGATTTGAGGATACGTTAAAATTATTAAACTCTGCTATGACAAAATTTTTGTATTGTTCAAGATAAGATGCGTCTTTTGGTGTATTTAAACGGTCCAGTATTTTAAAATATTTTTTATATAATTCTACTGCTTTTCTTTCTGAAGAATTCGCGTGTGTACCTCCTGCCTCATCATAAAGCGCTGCAAGGTTATAAGTTACAACGGCCGTATTCATATGAAATCTGCCATACGTTTTTGGCGCTATCTCATATAGTTTTGTGGCTACCTCAATAATCGGTTTTATATCTTCTGAATTTGCATATAGGTCATTGAACTCAGCATAAAGTTTTTTAAACTCTGCCTTATCCGCTGCTTCGTCAGCAAAGGCAGAAGACATTAGTAAAATTGAAAAAATAAGGATTTTTTTGAGCATCATTTCCCCCAAATTTGATTACTTGAAAATTATAGCGAGAAAAATGTTGTTTTTCAAATATTATATGGCGCGTTTTTCTATGGATGGGTATTTCACGGCTAAGGTTAAGGCGCGCATAACAATGAAGATGGCATAGGCTGCCCAAAGGCCATGGTTTTGATAGAGCGGCAATAGGGTATAAATACAGACAACATAAGTAATCATGGATATAATCATGCCGTTTCGCATGTCGCTGCCGGCTGTGGCGCCAATGAAAATACCATCAAGTTGGAAGCTCCAGATTGATAAGACTGGTAATATGATTACCCAAATCAAATAATCGTATGAAATGGTGAGGATGACTTCGATATTAGTAAGCGCATTAATCAGTATTTCACCGAAGAAATAATAAAAGAGTGTAAAGACAAGAGCGGTAAGGATTGCATATTTACTGGATATAATCACGGCCGCGCGAAGCTTTACTTTTGATTTGCGGCCGATTTCTTTACCGACCAAAACTTCAGCGGCCTGCGCGAAACCATCAAGGCCATAAGATGTCATATGCTGTAAATTCATTAGGACGGCATTTGCCGCAAGAATTTCTGTACCAAAGCGGGTGCCGAGCAAAGTGAAGCTAGCAAGTGTCAATGTTAAGCACATGGTGCGAATAAATATATCGCGGTTTAAGGAAAAGAGTTTCTTGAACGCAGATAATTCCATAATGCGAGTAAGTGTATCTGCCCCAAGTAGCGGAAGTTTTGAATTATGTTTGTTTTCTCGTAATACATAATAAAGGGCGACCGCAAAAGCGCTTGTTTCTGATAGTACGGTGCCAAGGGCAACACCGTCTGCTGTCATATCGAAGCTATAAACAAACAAGAAATTCAAAAGTATATTACTTATATTCATGTATAGATGGATATAAAGCACTTCGCGTGCCCGCCCAATGCCAAGAAGCCAACCAGAGGCCACATAATTCATTAAGGCAAATGGTGCGCCCCAGATACGAATGGAAAAATATAATGCGGTGAGGGACGTGACACTTTCTTCCGCGGCCATAAACATAAAGAAAAAATGCGCTAATAAGTTCTGTAAACCAATGAATAAAAGACCGATAATCGCGGCACTGATGCATCCACGTATGAACAGTTGATTTAAGGATAAATCATCGCTGCGGCCGTAAGCTTGCGCCGATAATCCAGTAGTGCCCATGCGAAGGAAATTAACACCGTTATAAAGGATTGAAAAAAATATAGACCCAAGGGCAACCGCGGCCAAATATCGCTCATGAGGCATATGGCCCATAATAAAACTATCGCTTAAACCAAGAAGCGGTGTCGAAAGGTTTGCAAGCACGGCCGGTACGGCGATTTGCCACATTTCACGTGAAATTTTGCTATTATGGTTGTCTTCTAACATTTTATAATGACTTATGGTAATGTTCTAAAAAAGAAATGTGTGGCAAATTAAGCGAACTTTGGTTGATAAATAATGGTTTTTCGTTTAAATGAACAGCAAATAATTTATGCATTAAGTTTATGCGTGAAATTGTGAAAAAAGTAACTATATATAGATCATGTTATTTTTACTGAATAAGGACTAGAGTATGAACGTGCAAACACCTGCTGGAAATTTCGATGAAATGGATTCCGTATGTATCCGATTTGCCGGTGATTCCGGTGATGGAATGCAGCTTACTGGAACTCAATTTTCAGTCGTGACCGCGCTCGAAGGAAGCGATTTATCTACGTTTCCCGATTTTCCGGCTGAAATTCGCGCCCCTGTTGGCACAACATTCGGTGTTAGTGCGTTTCAAATAAACTTTGGTTCCGTTGAAGTTTCAACGGCAGGCGACGAGCCGGACGTATTGGTTGCGATGAACCCAGCCGCGCTTAAAGTCAGTCTTGCAGGATTAAAAGAAGGTGGCATTATTATCCTTGATGAAGGGGCCTTTAATAAACGTAACCTTGATAAAGCGGGTTATGATAGTAATCCGCTTGAAGATAACACCCTTGATGGATATCAGGTTCAAAAACTTGATATCACCAAGATGACGCTTGAATCCGTTAAAGAATTTGACCTTGGAAAAAAGGATGCCCTTCGTTCTAAAAATATGTGGACACTCGGGCTTGTTCTTTGGATGTTTGGTCGTGACCGTAAGCCGATCACGGATTGGTTAGAGCAAAAATTTAAAAAGATACCCGATGTGGCGAAAGCCAATATCGCGGCCGTTAATGCGGGACATGCATATGGTGAAACGGTCGAAGTGTCCGGTGAACTGCGTCGCTATAGTATTGGTAAGCATGAAGTAGAAGAGGCCGGAGAATATCGCACCGTTAACGGCAATCAGGCGCTTGCATGGGGGCTTGTCGCGGGATCACAACTTGGTGACATTTCATTAATGCTTGGCTCATATCCAATTACGCCAGCATCAACATTGCTTCATACTTTATCCGGATTAAAAGAATTTGGCGTCATGACCTTCCAAGCGGAAGACGAGATTGCGGCCATTTGTGGCGCAATTGGTGCATCTTTTGCCGGTAACCTTGGTGTAACATCAAGTTCTGGTCCTGGCATCGCGCTTAAGACTGAGGCAATTGGTCTTGCGATCAGTACGGAATTGCCGCTTATTGTTGTTGATGTTCAGCGTGCGGGGCCGTCAACCGGTCTGCCGACAAAAACGGAACAATCCGATTTATTCCAAGCGGTATGGGGTCGTAATGGCGATACATCGATTGTGGTTCTTGCGACATCAAATCCACAAGACTGTTTTGATGTTGGTATTGAAGCGGTTCGAATTGCGACTAAATATATGACACCAGTTATGGTGCTTTCTGATGGTTATATCGGTAACGCATCCGAACCATGGAAATTACCGGATATTAATAAGCTTGAAAAATTTCCTGTAAAACATCACACGGATACGGAAGATTTCCATCCCTTTAAACGTGATCCAGAAACATTGGCGCGTCCTTGGGTTAAACCGGGTACGCCAGGTTTGCTGCACCGTATTGGCGGTATCGAAAAAGATTATGATAGTGGACATATTTCATATGATCCAAAAAACCACCAATTGATGACAGATACCCGTGCTGAAAAAATTGCGAATATTGCAAATGATATGCCGGAACAATCCGTATCACTTGGAACAGAAGGCGGAAAGCT
>NZ_CBFIEP010000019.1:0-3465 GCF_965661635.1 Pseudemcibacter sp.
AAAACCCTTCAAAAAATATACCACTAGGCTTGGCAATTAGTTTTGTGCTTGTACTTGGTTCATATGGTGGAGTTTCACTAATTTTAAGTGGCATAAATACCGATATACCTTTTGCAGAAATGCAAACTCCTGTCCTAGAGGTTGCAGAAAGCTTTCTACCAAATTGGGTTATAACATCATTGGTGATTTCAATTATTGCGGCAGCAGCCACGACGGTTAATGGATTAATATTAGGTTATTCGCGTGATATATTGGTTATTGCAGAAGCAAGAATTTTCCCGTCATTTTTATCAACTAAAACCAAACGATTTAACACGCCGGCAAATGCGATTATTACATATACCTTATTAAGTGTTCTAGTGGTGCTGTTGGGAAGTGGTGTTGAGGAATATGCACTGGTAGCGGTTATAGGATTATTATTACAGCAATTATTCATTGCCGTAAGTTTATATCGCATTCCTAAGATCATGAAGGATGAATATGACAGTGCAGAATTTAAATTACCAAAACCTGTTATTAAAATTGTCTCGGTACTTCTCTTTCTAATTTCTGCGGCATTTATCATTATGCATATATTCAACAATCCCATAATCGGTGGGTTAATTTTGGGCGTTTTTACGATTGGTAGTTTGATATATTTGATTGCGAAGAGAGGTCAGCAAAATGATTAATCAAGATTTACGCGACAAATATGCCAAAGAAGGGGTGATTAAATTAACGAACGCATTTGATCCCAAATGGATTGAATTTCTTAGAAACGCTACCGAAGAAAATATGAATAACCCTGGTGAGCTTGCAGAAGAATATGCCGACGAGGAAAAATCGACACGATTTTTTGGTGACCAATATATTTGGACCCGAAACGATGATTTTAAAAAATTTGTTTTTGAAAGTGAAGCGGCGAAAATAGCCGCCGACTTAATGGGTTCAACTAAAATTAACATGTTCTTTGATCATTTGCTTGTTAAAGAGCCGGGATCAATTGAGCCAACCCCATGGCATCAGGATGGACCATATTGGAAAATTAAAGGTGAGCAAATTTGTTCAATTTGGTTTGCAATGGATCATGTTTCAGAAGAGACAGGCGGCGTAAGGTATATTAAAGGATCGCATCTTAGACAATCTTATCGACCAGAGAGTTTTAGTGGTGACGGCCATGATCATTATAATCAAACCGATTTACCGTTTATGCCAGATATTGAAGAAACATATTCAGAAACGGATATTGTTTGTTATGATTTAAAACCGGGTGATTGCTTGATCCATCATGCAAATATCATTCATGGTGCTAAAGGTAACAGCGCGGCAAAAGTAAGGCGTCGTGGATATGCAACGCGATGGACGGGTGATGATGTGGTGTGGGACCCGCGTATCGCAACGGCGGATATTCCATTTGACCCCGGACTTGCGCCCGGGGAAAAATTGGATTGCGAATTATTTCCCGTCGTATGGGAGAAATAATTACTTTCTAATTACATAGGAGGAGTTACGTTCATTTCAGATGCTTTGTCTTCTGCTGCATCCATCATATTTGAACCTTCTTCTTTCGCGTCTTCCATGACTTCTTCAGCTTTATCCATGGCATCGTCTGCCATTTCACCAGCTTTATCCATAGCATCGTCGGCCATCTCTTCAGCTTGATCCATGGCTTCCCCGGCCATTTCTTCAGCTTGATCAGCCATTTCACCAGCAGTTTCTGATGCAGAATCCATTGCAGATGAAGATTGTTCGGCCATATCCGATGCTGCATCATTTGCTGCAGTGTTATTGTCAGAAGAACTATCACCACATGCACTTAGTCCTGCAGCGATTAGTGTAGAAAAAATAATTGATTTTAAATTCATAGTGTACCTTTCAAAGATTGTGTGATCACCACTCTACAGCAATAAAGAAATTCCAATAAGCAAAAAATGTAAAACTATGGTATATTATAAATTATATGGGGAAAATAAGGTAATTTCTTAGGGAGAAGAACATGAAAATTTTGTTATCAGTAGTAATATCTTTGTCATTAATCTCAATTGCACCTTTAAGTAATGCAAGTGCACAAACTAGGGCAAAAATAGCTGCACAAATTAAAACTCCAGCGAGAACAATGAATAGAGCTGTAACGATAATTAAACCGGCGGATGTTCATCGCACGTCTGAATTGGCGGTTGTGACAAATGGTGCGTCTCAACAAAGTCCCGCAACTTCGATACGTGCAATTCCTGCAAATCCGTCACCTAGGCCTGGTGGTATGGGAACGTTACAACAAGCCCCAAAAGGAAAATTAAATGTAACATTAACCCCTAAAGCCCCCGCGTTTCATAATAGGGCTTATCTTGCATATCAATACCCGCAATCTACAAATTTAAGTAACAGCAATAATTTTGTTGCTTTTTCAAAGGGCGTTATTCCAGGGCTTCTAACCTATAGTTTTAACCTTGAAAAAGATAAAAAATATCTAATCGAAATTATTGTCGATGCATGGGGATCATCTGGCGGGAATGTTAAACATACTATTGGTCAGCAGGCTTCAACTCATAACTTCAGCACCTTTAATACTAAAGTCAACATATCTCGTGTCGTTCAAGCTTCTGAAAGTGGCTGGGTATCTGGTAATCTTATGCAAGGTGACGATCCGAACAATCAATGGAGAGTGTATAGCATAAGCATTAATGAAATGGATTAAACGTCAATAATTTTGCCATCTTCAATGATGGTTTTTTGTTTTGGCATTTTTTCACAAACATTGACGGCTTTAAGTATTTCTTGGCTGATAGCTTTATTTTGTCCGCTCATAACGGCGCGTTGTAAAGCAACATTTAAGAAAACTGTGGCAGGGTTCTCACCGCGATTGTTTCCGTAGGAGAGTATACAAGGTACGCCATTTTTAATTTGGCTTGCTACGAATGTAGCAAGTTTATAATTTGATCTTACTCTCGATTTGTCCAAGATGGTAATTCTAAAACCAGTTCTACCGGAAAAAGGGGGTGGAAAATTTTCTTGTGAAAATTCAAGTAAAACATTCATTTTATCCGGCCGCCATTCATCACCAAGGTCCGGCAAAGCACGCCATGCACAGAAATATTCCTGACATAAGCTAGGCCAATCCGGATATAGCCCGCATTTCCCGCCTTTAGAAAGGTTGTGGCATCTCTCATTAGGTCTTTTAACGAGCCCCGTTGTTTCAATCTGAAGAGAATGACAACAGACATTGCAACCACCACATTTTCTTTTTGGCACTAGTTGGATAGTATTTTCAGCGGTACTCAATAGAACTCCCATATCATTTGTTTCGATCAAATATATCTACACTAAAAAAATATAAAAAAAAAGCAGATCATATGATCTGCTAAATAAATGGCGGAGAGGGTGGGATTCGAACCCACGAAGGGCTTGCACCCTTGCTAGTTTTCAAGACTAGTGCATTCAACCGCTCTGCCACCTCTCCATAAGATGTATCGCGATGTGCGTGCATGA
>NZ_CBFIEP010000020.1:0-2315 GCF_965661635.1 Pseudemcibacter sp.
CAAAGACATCAAAGATGATGATTTAAGAAAAAGTTTATTTAAAATAGGTTCAGAAATATTAGGTCGGCAAAAACCCGAAAAGCCTAAGCAGGGCAAGCGTTTCACACGACGTGGTATGGGAAGTAAAAAAATAAAGAAGAAAAGAAGCAATAAAAACTTGGGAATATGACAATCAGTCCTTGATTTGTCGAAACAATCATTTTTATATTAATAACAACATATTGTAGGTGAATTATGATTAAACAACTATATACGCGAAATATTGGTGTTTTTGCAAAAAGTGCAACAGTAACAATTTTATCCTTATTTCTTGTTGCATGTGGCGAAAGCGATAATGCGTCAGAACCAGCAGAAAATGCTGATGCCATGGCAAGCGCAGCAAGCGAAGTTGAAGAGGTTGCTGAGCAAGCCAGTCAGAATGATATGGCAGCAGCGATGCCCAAAGAGCCGAGTTTATCAGTTGAAGAAGCCGGCTTTTTAAATCGTGATATGGTGATGGGGGATCCAAATGCCCCGGTTGAGATTATTGAATATGCGTCACTCACGTGTAACCACTGTGCGACTTTTCATAATAATGTCCTACCGAAAATAAAAGAAGACTACATCGACACGGGTAAAGCTAAACTTGTGATGAGAAGCTTTATGCTTAATCCTATTGATATGTCTGCGACGACGCTTTCTCGCTGCATGACTGAAAAACGGTACGTTCCATTTATGAACATGCTGTTTAGTAGACAGATGGAATGGTATGATGTTGGCAAATATCAAGAACTTTCAGCCAATAATGATCCACAAACAGCGAATCAGATGTTTATCGATGCGACGATGACCGAAGTTCAGAAATATGCGCGTCAAGCGGGAATGAATAAAGCGAAAATTGATGCGTGTCTTGCAAATGAAGACATTGGCAAATACCTATTCGAAGTTCAGCAATATGCGGTCGAACAGTATAAAGTGAATGCGACACCAACTATTATTGTGAACGGCAATAAAGCCGGAAATGATTATAATTCAATTTCTAAAGCGATAGAGGCGGAATTAGATTAAGTGCGAAATAGAAAGGGATAATTTTGCATTTTACACGACTAAGATTATCTGGGTTTAAATCTTTTGTTGACCCAACTGAATTGGTGATCGAACCAGGCCTTACGGGCGTGGTTGGCCCCAATGGTTGTGGTAAATCTAATCTCCTTGAAGCACTTCGTTGGGTAATGGGGGAAAATTCCGCTAAAAGCATGCGCGGTAATGGCATGGATGATGTTATTTTTGCGGGAACAAACAGCCGCCCGGCACGTAACCTTGCTGAAGTAACTCTGACACTTGATAATGAAGAGCGCACAGCGCCGGCAGCTTTTAATGATGAGCAACTTCTAGAGATTTCTAGACGTATTGAACGTGAAAGCGGTTCTGCTTACCGAATGAACGGTAAAGAAATCCGTGGTAAAGACATTAAACTTATGTTTGCAGACGCTTCGACGGGGGCGCATTCTCCCTCACTGGTTAGTCAGGGCCGGATTGGTGCATTGATCAGTGCAAAACCGAAAGAGCGCAGAGCTATACTTGAAGAAGCAGCAGGTATTAGTGGGCTTCATACACGACGAAAAGAAGCAGAAAGTAAATTAAGAAGCGCCAATAAAAATCTTGAACGTCTCGGCGATGTTGAAATTGGACTTCATGAACAAATTAGAAGCCTAAAAAATCAAGCCCGTCAAGCAACTCGATATAAAAATGTAGCTAAAGAAATTAGAAAGCTTCAATCATTGCTTCTCTATATTGAGTGGCAGAATATCCAAACGAATATCTCTTCATCTTCGCATGATGAAAAAGAAGTTGCTATTCTGGTTTCTAAACTAACCAACGCACTTGCATCTCTTAGTAAAGAGCAAGCTATTTTAGCAGCAAAATTACCAGAGTTACGTCAGAGTGAAGCAGAGCTCGCTGCAAAACTTCATAGAATTACTGTGAGCCGTGATGGGCTGGACGGCGAAGAAGCGCGTGTGACCGAAACACAGAATAAGCTGAGGGCTTTGCTTGAACAAATAGCCCAAGATGAAATTCGTGAAAATGAAACCATCAAAGACAGCCAGACCACAATAGGAAGATTGGTGGAAGAGCGTAAAATAATCGAAGATGAAGTCGATGGCTCATCAGGGAATATTGAAAAACTAGCTCAAATTTTAGCCGAAAAACAGGCGGATACATTAAGCGCAGAACTCGTATTAGAAGAATTGATGGGGCGACAAGCAGAAAGAAATGCAGATAGATTAAACTTTTCTCGTGAAATTGAAGAAAGACGAGCACAACTTCAAAATTTA
>NZ_CBFIEP010000021.1:0-9755 GCF_965661635.1 Pseudemcibacter sp.
AAATTTGATACACTTCATGGGTAGTTGTAAAATATTTTTACATAATTTTAGAAATTAACTATATAAATTAATACCTAAATCACATTTATGTCATTGAAATATAGTAATAATTGCTTTTTTTAAATTCCCTTGTTATACAATTTATAAATGATTAACAAAAAGTTAACGATTTAGTTTTGAGTATATAGGGCAATCATCATGTTTAAAAAAGCGATTATAGCTTCAGTAAGCTTATTCATATTTTCGGCTTCATTTGTATTTAATAGTCATGCGTCTGTTCATGGCGAAATTCCAGCATATGATGATACGGTTTCATATGATTTATCTTATTATGAAGATAAGCAAAATCGTTGCCTTCAAGCTTTTAGCCAATCTGAATTTGATGTGGCCTATGCGATTTGTACACCGCTTGCCAATCTTGGGTTTAAAGATGCGCAATTGGTAACAGGATTACTCTATGCGTTTGGCGAAGGCGTTGATAAAGATCTTAACCGCGCAAAAATTTGGTTAAAAGAAGCACTTAAAAATGGCCGCGAAGATGCGGCACAAGCACTTGCTGACTTTGATTTAAACTAAGCTCAAAAATAAAGCTGTACTTTAGACAGTGAAGCTCTTAAATTCCGGCGAGTTTAAGAGCTTTTTTTATTTTAGAGAATACTGATGTCCCAACTCGATACTGAAGTCGACCGCAGAAAAACTTTCGCTATTATTGCGCATCCGGATGCCGGTAAAACAACTTTAACAGAAAAGTTATTGTTGTTCGGTGGCGCCATTCAAATGGCCGGCGAGGTTAAAGCACGCGGCGATCGTCGTCGCGCCCGTTCTGACTGGATGAAGGTTGAGCAAGAACGCGGTATTTCCGTGGCATCATCCGTGATGTCATTCGAATATGAACGACGTATGTTTAATCTTCTTGATACACCGGGCCATGAAGATTTCTCGGAAGATACATACCGTGTGTTGACCGCGGTGGATAGCGCCGTAATGGTACTTGATAGTGCGAAAGGTGTTGAGGGACAAACCAAAAAGCTATTTGAAGTTTGCCGCCTAAGAGACATGCCGGTGATATCATTTTTTAATAAAATGGACCGCGAAGCACTGGACCCATTTGAACTGCTTGATAATCTTGCTGATACGCTTGCGCTTGATGTGGCGCCAGCCACATGGCCGATTGGAATGGGGCGTGATTTCAAAGGCTGTTATGATTTGATCAATGACAGACTTATTTTAATTGAACGCAGTAAAGGTGATCGTCCGGATGATGGAGTTGTCTGTGAAGGTGTTGATGACCCTAAATTAAAAGAACTTCTTCGTGAAGATTTACTTGAGAAACTTCGTGAAGATGTGGAAATGGTACGCGAACTATGCCCTGAATTTGATGCTCAAGCCTATCAAGAAGGGACGATGACCCCTGTCTTTTTCGGTAGTGCGATTAATACATTTGGCGTTAAAGAATTATTGGATGGCTTAACATCACATGCCCCTAGACCGGGTGAATATAATACTCAAACGCGCGGCGTTGATGCCTATGAAACGAAAATGAGTGGTTTTGTTTTTAAAATTCAAGCCAACATGGATCCTAAACATCGCGATAGAATTGCATTCTTCAGAATGGTTTCCGGGAAATTCAAAAGAGGAATGAAGCTTAAACATGTGCGCAGCGGTAAAACCGTAAATTTACATAATCCGGTTCTTTTTCTGGCGCAGGACCGCGAACTTGCCGAGGAGGCGTGGCCTGGTGATATTATCGGAATACCAAACCACGGTAATTTAAGAATTGGTGATAGTCTGACCGAAGGTGAAGAATTAAGGTTCACGGGCATTCCAAGTTTTGCACCGGAATATATTCAAACGGTTCGCGCAGAAGACCCGATGAAAGCAAAACATTTATCAAGAGCACTCATTCAATTAGCAGAAGAGGGCGCGGCCCGCGTTTTTAAACCTGTTATCGGTGCCGAATGGTATGTGGGCGTCGTCGGTATGCTACAATTCGAGGTAATGGCCGACCGCATCAGAACCGAATATGATGTGCCGTGTCGGTTTGAAAATACATCACTCTACACGGCGCAGTGGGTAGAAAGTGACGATGCTTTCAAATTAAAGAAATTCGTCGATACCAATAAAGCCAATATGGCCGAAGACCATAACGGCTCCCCTGTGTTTTTAGCGAGGAATTCCTGGCGACTTGATAAAGCTATTGAAGAAAATCCGGATTTAAGATTTCTTAAAACAAAAGAACAACAAATTTAATTGAACGGCTTTTGTTAACCTTGCCATTTTTGGGTAAGTTCTTTTATGTCAGGTCTACCGCGCTCAGCGGGCTCTTTTCCTGCGGTGCCGATATAGATGAAACCCGCGATGCGTTCGTCTTTCGATAAACCAAGATGAGCAAGAAATTCATCATCATAGGCATACCATTCAGAAAGCCATTGTCCCGCAAAACCAAGGGCATTAGAAGCGAGCAAAATATTTTGACAAACAGCGCCAGCGGTTAAAATTTGTTCCCATTCTGGAACTTTTGGATTATCTGGTGTTGCCGTTGATATGACGGCAATCACCAGTGGCGCCCGAGTTAAAAGATTTTGCTCAAAATCCAATAAATCATTATCAGTATCAGGATTATTTTTCACAAAAATGGATCTAAGTTTTTCGCCAGCTTTGTGGCGCGCGTCACCTTCTATCGTTAAGAACCGCCATGGTACTTGTTTTTTATGATCCGGTACGCGCGATCCTATTGTTAAGATTAAATCGATCTCATCCTGACTTGGTCCCGGACCGATCATATCTTTTACTGTCAATGAACGGCGCCTTAAAAGTATTGTAAGCATTTCTTCAGATGGATTGGCCGCTGCTAATCGTTCACACATTTCAGGTGATTTATTAAGTAATGTCATAAATTGTCCAAAAATTACTAAGGTTTTACTGTTACTGTATTTGTTTTAACACTTTCCCCAGGAAAGTCTTCAAATAAAGCATTTATAAGAAAAGGCATAGTTTGTGCTAGGCTTGCATTTCTGTTGATGCTTTCAACGTGGCCTTCATAAACCCGTTGCCCGGTTGATAAGTCGGTAATATTCATATGAAATTTGATTAAATAATTTGGATCTCTGTTAGAGGAACCTAAGCTGGTAGATACTCCCATGCCGACGGATGTACCTCTGCGGCCTCCGCTACCGACACCCATACCAACGGATATTGGTGATCTTTCGGATGCAACAAGACCTTCAAGCGATTCAATGCTATAAGCGATTTCTGCAACAAATTGGGACGCACTCCCGCTTGGGGGTTTAAAGCCCGCTTTTCCAAGCTGACCACCTACCATGCCAGCATAACTGCCAAATTCAATGCTTTGCTGCAACGAAGGATCCATTGCGATCACTTCAATGGTTTGCCCGTTCGGTTGGGATAATTGATGAAACCGTGTCACATTGCTTTTTACATTTGATGAACACGCTGTCACTAAGACAAGTCCGGCGATAAGTATGCTTTTTTTAAAGAAGTTCATAATAATCTCAATTTCTTATTTCCAATTAGACTATCAAATCATGTCTTAATCTTCCATGAATAAATATACATATGCAATTATATTTGGACTTGCTTATTCGAAGAAACTGAGTATAAATCTCTCTTCACCCTTTTGTGGGCGGTTAGCTCAGTGGTAGAGCGCCTCGTTGACATCGAGGAGGTCACAAGTTCGATACTCGTACCGCCCACCATCCATTCCTCTTTGAGCCAACAAATATTAGCTTAAAAGTCTATCTTTTCTGCCATTTATCTATTTATTCTTCATAGTTATCGTCCGTTAATTCCTCACGAACTGGAATTTAATTCTAATGTAGTTAAGCGCGAATTGCACGGCTAATTGTGACCTATGTGTGACAAATGTATGATTTAATCGTAACCTATGTGACCTACATATGGATGGAGACACATGCTAATAAGGTTAAGCATTCGGTACAGGCTCAACGACCCACAATACACGCACGGTTAACATTGAGTTGCCCCGCGGTTCGTTGTTGTGTCTAAAGTATGTTGTTTTCGGGAAAGACACTGATACGGAAACTAATAGAAACACATTCTGAAGGACTGAAAACGACCTTTAGCGGATGTTCATTTTCACAGGTCTTCTTCTATTCTTTTACATTCGGCAAGTAAAATACGTTTCGTCAGTCCGTGTGCAGACCTAACGTGACGTGCTTTTAACTCCAATTTCTTGGGAAGGTCTGTATTGCTACCATGTAATGACCAAGTTAATAAGCCAACCGTAACGATAGGAAAATCTACATCTAATTTAAAAGGCACTACTTTTTGTAGTTGATCGACGTAAATTCTTCCATTTCTTGTGATCGAATTAAAACGGGTTACATTTCCTGTAATAATATCTTCATATGGCATTTCGTTTCTTGTGTTCACCCAGTCTTGAGTGTCTTGGTCAAATGATGTGTGAAGCCGCACTAGCGGGAATTGGAATTGCAATGCTGCCGATCTTTTATGTTGCGGAACATATAAAAAGTGGCTCTTTAATCTCAATACTTCCAAATTTCACGACCCAACCAACACGGGATATTCACGCAGTTTTTATGCCCAATAGGTTTCTATCTTCCCGGTTACGTTTGATGATTGATCACTTAAGCGATGCATGTAAATCGCTTCCCTGGTGAATATAAATTTAACTTAAGGGCTATTCTCAGGAGAGACATGAGTGCCAAGGTAATTTAAGATTTTTAACCGGTCCTCTTCATCAAGTTCCGGCATTCCTTGTTCAGAAACCATATAATCCAGTGTTTCGTCCCACACTTCACGGGAAAGTTTTTGTTGTACGACTGTTTTAATCGAATGGCACGCGGAACACAGATAAAATACTTCTTCACGGCCTTCACCTAAAGGCAAAAGCGCCATTTCGGGCTCTTCTTCCTCTTGTGCAATGAGATTGGATGTCAAAGAGGCGGATAACATCAGTATTAAAAATAAGGATCTGATCATAATATAATTAAACCCTTTTAACGGCAATGCGGTGAAGGCTGTTATTTAGGTATCCCTTGGGGTTCCAATCAATCGCAAATGGTTGTGAAATGCCATTTGCATCGGTAGCCTTGGCCCAAATTTCATAATATCCTTTTTCAGGAAGATTAATTTGCGCGCTCCAGCGTTGCCAAGCATGCGCATTGTTGGGTGAGGTTAGTTCCGCTTTTTGCCAAGTTGCACCAAAATCATGGCTGACATCAACCGATTTAATAGATGTATCTCCGGCCCAAGCATGACCGCGAACTTCAAGCA
This sequence comes from Pseudemcibacter sp., assembly GCF_965661635.1. Classification (NCBI taxonomy): domain Bacteria; kingdom Pseudomonadati; phylum Pseudomonadota; class Alphaproteobacteria; order Emcibacterales; family Emcibacteraceae; genus Pseudemcibacter; species Pseudemcibacter sp. The sequence continues at coordinate 5,278 of NZ_CBFIEP010000021.1, forward strand.
TGCTTTCTGAAACGCTTTTCATTGTTTCAGGATGGGTAATAAGCGATTTTACCGGCATGGCTTCAATGATTTGGAAATCTTCGGTTGCTACTTTCTCACCCGGCGACACTTTGTATGAAGGAACGCGGTAAGATGTGCCGGTCATTTTAGCACCGTCATGAACCTGATCGCGTAAAAAGATACGGTTCAACCATTTTTGCGAACAAGACCCAGGCCAACCCGGCACCACTAGACGAAGCGGCGCGCCGTTCATTGGATGAAGCGCTTCACCGTTTTGTTCAAATGCGATTAAGTTATAAGGATCCATTGCCTTATCAATTGGTAGACCACGTGAAAGTGGTTGCAAATCAGGATTACCGGAAAGATGGGTATCTGCGCTTTCATGGGCCGTATAAATAGCCTCTGGTTTAACACCTGCGGCTTTTAATACATCACTAAGGCGAACGCCTGTCCAATTGGAGCACGCAACGGCACCATAGGTCCATTGATTACCACGTGCTGGGGGATCAAAAAACGCACGGCCATTACCGCCACATTCAACCAGTAAGTCATAGCTCACAACGTCAAACTGATTTTTTAAATCATCAATGGATAAGGAAAGAATATTTTCAACAAGACCATCGATGGTTAAACGCCATGAGTTTAAATCAACATCTTCAGGGGGATTGCCGTTATTTCTAATAAAATGTCTGTTGGTTGGTGTGATGGTATCATCTAATAAATGTGCGGGCGTTTCTGCATTAAGCGGGCGATCATTTAATTCCGTTAAGCCAACCTTACCCGGAATATTGGAAGCATCTTGTGCTAAGGCAATCGGTACAAAGCTAGCGGGCATATTACGCGCAAATGGGATAGCCATGCCGAATATTAATCCTGCACTGGCGCCGCCAGTACGCATAAGGAAATTACGTCTATTCCAGCTATGCTCGTTTTTTGCCATTTAATTGCTCCCTGTTTATCTTTGTGAAAACGGATCATATAGTCTTGTTTCCACGATATCAAGTCAGTCTCATCCTATGACTATACACAAGTTTAGAATGACGTTAATATCATCACAAATTAGATAATAATAGTATTTAAGGACGTAAATATGGCGACAGTCGCATTTGTAGAATGGCCTGATGGTTTAAAAACAGAAGACGCTGAATGGGGTAATATTCAACAGCAAGTTAAATCGGCAAATCCGGATATCCTCGTGACAAATGAAATGCCATTTGGTTCATGGCGACCTGTTGTAGAAAAATTTAATCTTGAGGAAGCACAAGCATGGGTCGAAGAACATGATATAGCGATGGGAAAATTATCGCAATTGGATGTTGCCGCAATTATTTCCTCAAGACCTAAACTGGTGAACGGAAAGTTGGTCAATGAAGTTTTTTTACTTGAAGGTGATCATTATCAACCAATGCATCAAAAGCATTATTTTCCCTCTGAAGAGGGCTGGCACGAAGCATCATGGTTTGAAACTGCTTTAGACGGGTTTGAGCTTACAGAAATTGCGGATTTAAAAGTGGGTGTTTTGCTTTGTACGGAGCTTATGTTCACGGAAAAAGCGCGGCACTATGGCCGGCTCGGCGCAAATTTAATCGTATCACCCAGAGCAAGCGGTAAAAATACCAATAATTGGGAAGCAGCCTGTGCGATGGCCTCAGTAACCTCAGGCGCATATGTGTTGAGCTCAAACCGTGTCGGACAATCAAAGGAAAATTTACCCGAATTTGGCGGTATTGGTATAGCATACGCGCCCGCTGGCAAACGCATTGGAAGTACCGATAAAGAAAACCCGATAAAAGTGATCGATATAGACATCGAAGCTTCAAGAAAAGCGCAGACAGAATATCCATGCTATCTGAAATATTGACTTTATTTAAGAATTTCAGATTTGAATTGATACTCACTTTGAAGAAGTTTTAAATGACTCCTTTCGACCTAATGCGGACATTCGTCAGGATCTAATTTGACTGTTCATTTCAATTGAAATAGGTTTTCTATTCCTCAGGCACAAACACCCAACTCTTAGCTTGATTTAACTAGGTCAATTTAACAAAACTGAAAATCTTTACACATTAAGATGTTCTTAATACATTGGTCATAAACTATTGATTGATATATAGATATTTTGTTCTATTTTTACTGGTCAATCAAGAACCTTTAAACAAGCCATTTTTGTATAACAAAATTATTCTGTGAATTTACAATTCCAGAAAGGAAATTGTTATGCCACTAGAAGAAAATTACATATACTTCAGTGAACCGGAACTAAGGAAATCTTTGGTAAGTTTTTCTAAACTACGACATCAATATTTTGATCAATTTGAAATCGAAAATTCTATAATTTCTGATAATGATGGTTCTAAAGTAACTTTGTTGGTGGATAAGACACTCGAATTTGACGACGACAAAATAACTTATTCCAATGCGGAAGTAGCTGCTGCATTGTTAGCATTTTGTATGGTTGCAAAAATACCGATCCCCAAAGCAGGCACTAAAGAACTTCTCGTTAACGACAATAAGCTATATTTGAAGATATGTTTAGAGCAGGAAGTAGCTTTTGAGGAATATGTTATTTCTAAATCTATGGAAAATACATCTCAAGCCTGAGCAATTTTCCAGACCATTCGGACTATGGGTTGAGTGTCTGCTTCCGACCCAAAGCGGACATTCAGATGCTGGTGATGATTAAGCTGTATTCAAAGCTACAGCGCCCACTATCTGTTCACCATTCATGGTTAGTCGATACATAAGTCGCTCATATTTATTGTCATCAAATGGTGACGGTGCGTGCATGGTACAGCGGTTATCCCAAAGCACCAAATCACCGGGTTGCCATGCATGGGCGAAGGCAAATTCGGGTTTTGTGGCGTGACTTAATAGCTCTTCCAGTAGTTCTCTTGCTTGTTTATCATCCATCCCATTTATGCGTTCAATATGAATGTTGGTGGCATAGATTGACTTATTATGGGTCACCGGATGCTCAGCGACCAAAGGCCGTGTGATCGGTGGTAAATTCGCCTTCAATTCCTCGCTTAAAGGAGGGCGATGCGGATTTGTTTGACGCAGGAGTTCGTTTAAGTGATCATATGAGTGTACCGCAGTTAGCGGGTTTATGCGCTTTTTAAGGTCATCTGATAGCGCGTCATACGCATGGTTCATTCCCGCGTACCATGTAGCGGCACCCTCCTTTGGTGCGGTCAAACAATAAAGGCAGGAACCGATGGGCTGGGGATGGCGGAACGTATCATCACTGTGCCAGAGTAACTCTTCATCGGATTTAATCCACAGTGCTTTTCTCTTTCCTTCTTCCATCAAGGTACCAAGGCGGAGAATTTCAGGATAATCTGGTAATAGAAAGTCTGGGTTATATTTTTCGTTTTTCTCCACAACGCCAAATAGTGCGGCAAAATCACAAAGCTGCTTTGGGGTTAGATGCTGCTGATTACGGATCAAGAGTACTCCACCACTTTGATAAAAAGCCTTAACCAAAATATCTCTGGTTTGATCATTGAGATCAGCAAGGTCAAGATCGTTAAGTTCGAGCCCGAACCCGGAAGAGGTTAAATAAGAGCAGCTATTCGCAATTGGCATAATTAAGGTCCTTGTTCCTAATTCGTTTAATTTGAGTTCTCAGTTAAGCACGGCACTTAAAATATTGGTCTAATCGATCCAAACCTTTTTCAATGTCATTTTTACTGCCGCCTCCTGCGCCAACCCGTATATGGTTTGGATACCCGTAAGCGCTTCCCGGCATAACCATTAAACTATAAGGCTTTTTAAGTAATGTTTCAGCTACTTCGGTAGAACCTAAATCAATATTTAATTTACATAAACCGATTAAGCCGGCAACCGGTCGAACCCATGATAATTCATCATGAGTTTTTACAAAATCATCTAACAAGTCTAAATTTTCTTTTGCCGACTTTCGCGCTTTTCTAACGGCTGCTTTAAACCGGTCTTCTCTTAATGCAATATCGGCTATTGCTTCACCCATTATGTTCATTATTTCGCTGGTATCTTCTCTTAAAACAATACTATCGAATAATAAGTTTTTGTCTCTGGTGACCATCCATCCTGTCCGGAGGCCCTGCAAGCCAAGCACTTTTGATACACTTCCTGTACTAATTCCACGGTCATATAATGTTGCCATTCTCGGTGTTAAGGGACAATTCCATTCCATATTGCGGTAAACTTCGTCGGTGAGTACATATGCGCCAACTTTATCTGCCAAATTTACTATATGTAAAAGATCTGCTTCGTTCAAAACATGACCTGTCGGATTATTCGGATTGCAGAGGAAAATTAGTTTGGTTTTTTCAGTGATAAGCTCTTCCAATTGGCCAAAATAAAACATCCAACCATTATCTTCTTGTCTTTCCAGTTTTTTTACCGTAGCTCCAATAGCTTTTCCCAATACTAAAGGCTGCGGCCATCCTGGAACATCCACAATCATTTCATCACCTGGACCGACAATATTGCTAATG
>NZ_CBFIEP010000022.1:0-1513 GCF_965661635.1 Pseudemcibacter sp.
TTCTTCATGGAATTTTGCATTCAAAACGTTATGCTTTACTTTGCGTTTCTTAAGCATATCCGCAAGATATTCTGACTTTTCAATACTGACCGTACCGACCAATATTGGCTGACGTGTTTTATAACATTCTTCAATACGGTCTACGATTGCGGCATATTTTTCTTCTGCGGTACGGTATATTTCATCGTCATCATCAATACGACTGATATCAATATTTGTTGGAATTTCCACAACGCCAAGTCCATAAATATCGGCAAATTCATTGGCTTCTGTCGCCGCCGTTCCTGTCATACCAGATAATTTTTCGTAAAGACGGAAATAATTCTGGAATGTGACCGATGCCAACGTTTGGTTTTCAGTGCGGATTTCTACCCCTTCTTTGGCTTCAATTGCCTGATGGAGGCCTTCTGATAAGCGGCGTCCATCCATCATGCGCCCTGTAAATTCGTCGATGAGAATAACGTCGCTACCCTTTACAATATAATCTTTTTCAGAATGGAATAATTTATGGGCTTTAAGGGCCTGATTAACATGATGAACGACAGCCACATTACCATAATCATAAAGATTATCTGTTTCTATCAATCCCGCGTTTTTAAGAACTTCTTCCAAATGCTCCATTCCCTCTTCGGTCAAGGATATACTGCGGCTCTTTTCGTCTACTTCATAATCTTCATCATTTAGCTCAGGGATGATTTTATCGATAGAAACATAAAGTTCGGATTTGTCTTCTGTGGGGCCGGAAATAATTAAGGGTGTTCTGGCTTCATCAATTAAAATACTGTCCACCTCATCGACAATAGCGAAATATGGGTCGCGCTGCGCCATCGCATCTTTATGAAATTTCATGTTATCGCGCAAATAATCGAACCCAAGCTCATTATTGGTCGCGTATGTAACATCACAGGCATAGGCTTCTTTGCGGTTTTGATCAGGGATATTGGGAATAATGCAACCAACGGTCATACCAAGAAAACGATAAACCTGCCCCATCCATTCGGCATCACGGCTGGCCAAATAATCATTGACGGTGACGATGTGAACACCTTTTCCGGGTAAGGCATTTAAATAACCTGCCAAGGTGGAAACGAGTGTTTTACCCTCACCCGTTTTCATTTCTGAGATTTGGCCTTCATGAAGAACGATACCACCGATAAGTTGAACATCATAATGGCGTTGTCCTAAGGTACGAATAGCCGCTTCTCGAACAACTGCGAAGGCTTCTACGAGAAGATTGTCAAGCTTTTCACCTTTTTCGAGACGCTCTCGGAATTCAGCCGTTTTACCTTTTAGTTCGTCATCACTAAGGGCTTGAATTTCGGGTTCTAGGGCGTTGATTGCTTTGATGCGTGGCTCAAGGCTTTTAAGATATCTTTCGTTTGATGTACCAAAAATCTTTTTGGCAATATTCGAAAATCCCAGCATTATTTTTTCCCATGCGGTCGCGTGTTTTTGCTAACCGTTCATTTTTAATCAATATATATGAGTAGCAGACATAAGATTGTCCGTGCCA
>NZ_CBFIEP010000023.1:0-9492 GCF_965661635.1 Pseudemcibacter sp.
ATAGAGTAAGATTAGGAAGCCTTATATGTGCTTTAAAAAAGTTTTTAGTCGAATATTAGTATTGTTATTATTCTCTATTACCAGCGTATACTCTCAAGAAATAGATAATATCCGCCCTAAACGGCTGGATGATAAAAATTATACTGAATATTGGGAACAATATTTTTATCTGTCTGACGGTTCCTTGATTACAAGTCAATTTCTTGTGGCGAATTTCCCATGGCCAGTTGGAAAAGACCACGGCATCATGTTAAGCACACTCATCACGCCCAACGGTGAACAATATGTCATTAAAAATGGTCGCAACTTTGGTGAATGGGGGTACAAAGAAGATAAGCTTGATCTTTTCATACATACCCACCGCTTAAGTCAAAAAAATGATGAAGTAAATGTTCATCTTGAAAATACAATGGCCTTTGTCGATATAAATTCAAAATCGAAAATCGCAGCATTTAGTCACAATCGCTTTTCAAGTGATGAAGGCTTTATTGAAAGCCGCTTTTATGCCCCTTCCCTTATTGGTAATGGCAATTGGCAGTTGGGTGAAGAAGCTGGGTTTAAACCAAACGGCCCCGTTAATAATGCCGATATCGCAGAGGGGCATGGCGTACACGTTCTAATGACAGATAAGGTCGATCAATTAATTAAAAATTGGACGCGTATTTCCGGTATTGGTAATGGTCAACTGAAACCATTCATTTCTGCAATCACCAGACCAGATGAAAAGCAAGATATCATTTTCAAACTATTTGATAACGACAAAACAATAGAAACTTTTGAAAATGTGAACATTAAATATGAGAATATTACTAAAGAAAAAGAGGCGTCTTATCCAAAAAGAATTAAAATTACTGCAAAAGGAAAAAATGGTAATATTGAAGGAGAAATTCAATTTACTAGAAAAATGGACCATTTCAATTTAACTGATCATTTAAACTTTTTTGAGCGTTCATTTGCTAAATCAAATCCAACCGTTACAAATTTTCGCTACATTGCAGACTATAATCTGGTATATAAAACAGCAGAGGGTGAAAAACTTCTAAGTGGTAAGGCGTTAAGTGAATATACTGATATTCAACCAGCTAAGAAAGCCGCATCGAAGAAAAGACGCCGCAGCAGACGTTAACTAAACCAGAAATGATCTTATGTCCGCAACTGATGACAAGGCCGCAATCACGGCCAAAGACAATAAAGATATTGCCAAAGGTGCAGGGGCAAATTTCTTTGGCTTTATAATTCGCTTAGGATCGCGACTTCCCTTTTTAATTCTTGCCGTAGCGCTTTTTGGTAATGAACTTTATGGGCGTTACAATTATACCATCACGACAATTGAAATTTGCGCTGCGTTCGCCACATTCGGATTTAAAAGGTCATTATTTAAATTTATTCACGATGATGAATATGCAGGAAAATACTCAATCGAACAGGTAATGATTTCTGCTTTGTTGAGTTCCGTTCTCGTCAGTATTTTATTTACAGGGATTATTATTCTAAGTGCAGAAATGCTTGCCTTTCTTTTTGATTACCCAGAAATGGTTCCCGGATTAAAATCTTTAGCACCTGTGGTAATCATAATTACGGCGCTTGACGTTATTCTTGCAGGGACAAGAGCAACACGTAAAATGCGTTATGAGGTAATCTCAAGAAGTCTAGTTGAACCTTATGTCTTACTTGGTAGCATGCTTCTTTTTTATTATCTTGATTATTCTAGTTTTGGCCTTTTAATGGCTTACGCGGTCGCTCTTATCGCCGCCCTTATTTACGCTCTCTGGGGATTTTGCGACCTTTATTCATTAGAAAAAACATTAAAGGCGCGACCAAGTTTATCGTTAATGAAGAATTTAATGCGGTTTTCCGGCCCCACTGCTTTTCATGACCTTGCTCTTTTAACATTTATGAGGATGGATATTTTTGCAGTGAAATTCTTTTTCTCGGAAGCAATTTTAGGTGTTTATACAATTGCCCAACAATTTGCCACATCCGTTGAAAAAATATATCAAAGCTTTTATCCAATCCTTTCACCTGTAATGGCAAAAAGCCTCGTGGCGAAAGATTATAAAACCGTTGAACAACAAATGATTATGGTTTCGCGATGGATTCTCATGATCCAAAGTATCCTCGTCATTCTCTGCATTTTTTACGGCGAAACGATCTTTTCAGCTATCCTACCAGAAGGCATAGACCAAGATATGGCAATGATCGGCGGAATGGTCCTCTTTTTCTTGATGCTTGGTGAAACTATAAATGGCGGGTTTGGTATGGCTGACTTGCCTGTTATTTACCGAAGCCCATTCTTTAATCCAATCATCTCTTTAACAATGATACCCGTATATATTTTACTGGCCTATCTATTTACACAATATACCTCATTTGGTCCTATCGGTGTGGCCATGGCCCTATGCAGCACATATCTTCTAATGAATTTATTAAGAGTTATGGTGATCAAAAAAATGTTTAACATTAACATGTTAAAACTAAGGATATTTAAAGTTATCTTTGCTGCGATCGCAACGACGTTTAGTTTTTATTTGCTGGAAAACTTTCTACCCATTGATTTAAGATATGGATATGGAATTGCGATTGGAATTCCACTCTTATTTTTGATTTATGGAATATTATTAATAATTATAGCGATGGAAAAATCCGACATTCAAAAATTAAAAGCAAAGTTCCTGTAAAAAAACTTTCTCAACACGTAAAAGATTTGCTAAGTTCTGAAACAACATAATAAGGAACTGAAAAGTGCACGATGACAATCCAACCGAAGAAGAAAAGAAATCAAAGCTTATCGAATACCGCAATAGTATAGATAATATTGATGCGGCTGTAATAAATATGCTTGCTGAACGATTTAAGATCACCCAAAAAGTTGGCGTTTATAAAGCAAAATATGGTCTCCCACCTTCAGATAAAGATCGCGAAAGCAAGCAGATAGAACGCCTTCGGAAATTATCAGAAGATGCACAACTAGATCCTGACTTTTCAGAAAAGTTTTTAGATTTTATTATTGAGGAAGTCATTCAACACCACAAAAAAATTAGTGGTGCTGAATAAAATCTTATAATTTGCCTTGGTCAACATAAACAATAGCTTTACCAAACGCCATTGGATCATCAACATCAAGCCACAAGCGGCCTTTAACATCAAAAGTACGCGCCTTATCTTTAGCCCCTAGTACATTCATCGCACCAGAAATGCTTTCATCGCCTTCTTTGGCGCTTTGTTCAAGTGCTGCAAACATAGCAGATGTACAATAAAAAATACCCGTATCAAACGCATTATAGTCACGGATGATTTTACCGATATTATTAATTTCATTTTTCGTGCAATTCACACGTGTCACATCTTCTAAATCAACAACAGGGTTTTCAATATTATAATCCACACAAAGTGTCACTGTTCCCTCTTCATGATCATGTGAAAGCAAGTCTTTTATGATTTCAGGATCAAAAAGGTGATCACACATTGTTAATACAAAGGGACCTTCAATTACATCTTTAGCACAGGACACTGAAAGTCCATTTGGACGTTGCCATTCTTCATTAATAATATGAGTGATCGAAATATTTTCTCGTTCCGACAATTCATCAAGGAAGGCACGTACTTTTGTGCCACGGTATCCCGTTACAACGTAAAAATCATCAAGACCGCCGGCGCGTGCATTTAAAATTACCCGTTCAATAATGGGCACACCACCGAGTTCAATCAGTGGCTTGCTCTCACCTTTTTCACGTAATCTAGTGCCTTGACCAGCGGCAGCAATTAAGCATTTCATTCTGCAGCACCAAGAGATTTAACGCGACTATCGATAAACTGTTCCGTCATTTCATAGGCTTGATCATCAGTATACTGAACAGGCGGATGTTTACAGAAGTATGCTGAAGCAGCCGTAAGAATACCACCTTCACTATTCATAAGTGCCAATTTACAGCAGCGGATCATGTCAATTGCCACACCCGCTGAGTTCGGACTGTCTTCCACAGAAAGACGCATTTCTAAATTCATAGGTACACCACCAAATAGATCACCTTCCATACGCAAGAAGCAAACTTTGTTGTCATTCTGCCATGGAATATAATCACTTGGACCAACATGGATGTTTTCGTCATCTAATCTTGTACCAGCAACCGCTTGAACCGCTTCTGTTTTTGATTCTTTCTTAGAGGCAAGACGGTCCTGATTTTTCATATTTAAAAAGTCAGTGTTACCACCAGTATTTAATTGATAAGTACGGTCAAGAACCACACCACGCTTAGCGAAAAGATCAGTTAGTGTTCTATGGGTAATAGTTGCACCTAGTTGCGCTTTAATATCATCACCAACAATCGGAATATTGGCGGCTTCAAACTTTTCTGCCCACTCAGGATTACTCGCAATGAAAACAGGCATATTGTTAATGAAAGCAACGCCTGCCTCTAATGCACATTCAGCATAGAACTTAGCGGCTTCTTCAGATCCTACCGGCATATAATTCGTTAGAATTTCAGCGCCACTTTCTTTTAGTTCGCGTACGATATCTTCTTTAGTTGCTGAAGGTGTTCCATCAAGAACAAATGTACGATTGTCATCATAATCAGCCATATGTTTTGAAACACCATCTAGGATATTACCCATTTTAACGATCGTGCCGCTTAGTGGTAAATCTTGGTAAAAAACTGTCGTACAATTTGGTTTTTCAAAAATTGCTTCATTAACGTCTTTACCGACCTTACGGCTATCAACATCAAAAGCGGCCACAACCTCAATGTCACATGGACGGTAACCGGCTACATCCCAATGCATCAAGCCTGGGACAATTTTATCGTTACCTACACGCTCTGGTGTATAATAATAAATACCTTGAATGAGTGAACTTGCACAGTTTCCAATACCCGCAATCGCAATTTTAATTTTCGACATATATTTTACCTTTTTTATATTATATCTCTATCATCGGTTTACATAAAACCCGAATTTCAATCCCCTCCTATACATTATAATGCGCAATAAAGACAAGCATTTAACAGTTACATGAGATGTAACATAAGTAGATACAAAAATTGCGTCTTGGAACTGCCACAGTTTTGCTATATACGAATGGCATTAATTTTATAAAAACACAGAAAAACATGGAGTTTTTAATGTCACTAAACACCAAAATGTTCTTAAAGACTTTGGCTCTATCTTCGGCGGGTTTTGTTCTAATGTCTTGTTCAGAACAAGCATCAGAAAATGAAGCCACTGCAGAAGATACAATGGCTCAAATGACAGAAGAAGCGGAGCAAGTAATGAGCGATACATCATCTTTCCTTGAAGAAAACAAATCTAAACCTGGTATTGAAGTCACTGGAAGTGGTCTACAATATAAAGTCCTTCTTGAAGGAACAGGTAAACGTCCAATGGCTACAGATAGAGTTACAGTTCATTATGAAGGCACCTTAACTGACGGCACAGTATTTGATAGTTCTTATCAGCGTGGTCAGCCAATTGACTTCGGTCTAAATCAGGTTATTCGTGGCTGGACGGAAGGCGTTCAACTTATGCAAGAAGGCGCAAAATATAAATTCTTCATTCCTTCTGAATTAGCATATGGCCCACGCGGCACACCCGGAGGTCCAATTGGCCCCAACGAAGATCTTATTTTTACTGTTGAACTTATTCGTGTAAATTAATAATTACACAATTTAAAAAAGAAAAAAAAGGAGGCTAAACATAGCCTCCTTTTTAGTATTAGTGACCCCGGCTGGTATTCGCACAAATTGTGAGGGGGAAAGTTTATACAGAATAAACCGAGGGCACTAGACGCATTTACTAACTTTACAAAACATAAGATACTCGTTTAAATACGGTCATTAACAATCTTCCAATTGCCGTCTGGCTGACGACAGGCCTTACCATAGGCTTCTTGTACTTCACCGACTATCGTTACAGTTTGCTGGTATTCACGGCAATATTGACCATTATCATTTTGAACAGCCGGACTTGGCGTGTAACTACCGGAATTGCCACTATCTGGATTGTACCAAGTTGAAGCCTGACCAGACGGATAATTCTCAAACGCAACTTGCTGAGCCTGATACATCTTCATACGGTCCGCTTCATCTAATTTCTTACCAATATTATTACCGACAGCAGCACCAACTACAGCACCGGTCATCATCGCAAATGCTTTTCCATCAGAACTTGCTCCATCACCAGCAATAGCAGATCCAACAACGGCACCACCTAACATACCGAGAAATGTTCCAAATCCTTCGTTTGACCCCTGCTCACATGCAGAGAGTGTGAAAGCGCATAAAATTATTGCTGATACTTTTTTCATATTGCTATCCTTACTCTTTAATTATGTAAAAAGAATAACAAACCTAAAATTAATGAATTCTGAATATCGAGTTCAGGAAAGGTAAGGATTAATTCATAAAACTATACTGATGGTAGTATTAATGTTGCCAACAACCCCTTCTTGGTAGCATCTCTTGAATTATCATCCAAACGAATTGATCCATCATATAATGCTGATAAATCTTTAACAATTGAAAGGCCAAGTCCAGTTCCAGGTTTTTGTTCATCAAGCCTTTCACCGCGCATAAAGACAGCTTCTCTCTCTTTTTTATCTATTCCTGGTCCATCATCGAAAATCTTTATCTGAAGGTTATTGTTAATTTTTTCACACTCTACAACGACTTTTTTTGATGCCCACTTTGCTGCGTTTTCCATCAAGTTGCCCACCATATCCTCAAAATCATTAGCATCACCTTTAAATATCATGCTGACTTCGGGTGAAATTTTCCTAACTTCAATGGTCTTATCTTGATGTATCTTATTTAATGCCCTTGCAATATTCTCAATTGACGGCATGATTTGGCTATGACCGCTTAACGTTTTTAAATTGGCTGCTGCGCGTGCTCTTTTTAAATAATGGTCCACATGCTTATGCATGGTGTCGGTTTGTTTTTTTACTGTATCCGACATTTTATTATCTTCATTGATACGCGCTTCGTTTTTTAAGACCGCAAGTGGCGTTTTTAAGGCATGAGCAAGGTTCCCTACCTGCGTCCTAGAGCGAGCAATTATTTCGTTATTATGATCTATAAGGGCATTTAATTCATCAGCAAGGGGTTGAATTTCACTAGGAAAATCTGTCGGTAAATATTCTTTATCTCCGCTTCGAACTTGACTAAGCGTTTCTTTAATATGCCCAAGAGGTTTTAACCCTAAAAATACTTGCAATAATGATGCAGACAATAACCCTATACCCAAAGCCGAAAGCCCAATTAACAATATATTATCAAAACGGCTGGCTTGTTCGTTGATTTCGATTGTATCGACAGCGACTATAAAACGATATACTACCTCGCTATCAGGGATGGTAATATCACGCTCGATTACCCTTAACATTTGCTGCTCAGGTCCAATTGCATCACGCAAACGGGTTTGAGTAATATCTTCCGAAAAATCTACTTCAAGATTCACATCCCATAATGAACGCGACCGGACTGGATTAAATCCTTCCGGTGCTATTTGCCAATACCATCCTGAGTATGGTTGTTCAAACCTAGGATCCACCATCGTTCTTGAAAAATTAAGTTCTGTGGTTTCATCATCAAGACTAATCCCGATTAAATTATCTAAAAGTCCACTTAAACGATTGTCAAAATTTTGTTCTAAAGTATCTCGAAAAACCAGAGAAAGAAGATATCCCCCAATTACCAATGCCAATACCGTCCAAACTGCAGATATTGTAACAAGGCGCACCCATAATGAACGGCGTTTCGTTGTAGTTGGTATATTTTTATCCTTATTCAGCGACAAGCTGATACCCCAGACCTCTAATTGTTTTAATTATATCAATTCCGATTTTTTTACGAACCCGTGTCACAAAAACTTCAATAGTATTTGAATCCCTATCGAAATCTTGATCATAAATATGTTCAGTAAGTTCCGTTCTGGAAATGACCTTATTCGGATGATGCATCATATAGGAAAGCAGTTTATATTCTTGTGCGGTCAGTTTTATTGGCATGCCATCTACTGTCACTTTTGATGAAGCACTATTGAGCGTTAAACCCTTAATTGATATTTCAGGCGAAGCCTGTCCTGCAGCGCGTCTTATCAGTGCACGAATGCGGGCGAGAACTTCTTCTATCTGGAATGGTTTTGGCACATAATCATCTGCACCTGCATCGAGCCCTGTTACTTTCTCGGACCAGCCATCACGTGCGGTTAGGATCAGAACTGGCGTATCAATTCCTTTATCTCTCCATTTTTTAAGTATGCTGATACCGTCCATGACTGGCAATCCTAGATCTAAAATGATCGCATCATAACTTTCCGTTTCACCTAAAAAATGCACGTCTTCACCATCCATAGAAGCGTCCACTGCATACCCAGAATCTTCTAAAAAACTTTTGAGCTGTCTTGATAAATCTGGATCATCTTCAGCGAGTAACAATCTCATTAACTATCCTTTTACATCAATAATTTTTGCATTCTTAGCGTCTATTTTAACGGAAAGTAATTTTCCGGCATCGGTTAAAACCCTAACATCATAGAGGTAATTTATACCTTCCCTTTTAGGGACTAAGAGCCTTACATCAACAATTTTTCCAGGGTATTCAGATTGTACCGCTTTACGAATAACCGACAATGATAAAATATTTCCAGAGCGAACTGCGTCTCTTGCCTGATCATGCCTGAAAAATTGATCCGGTATTCTGAGGCGCTCCTGAGGGGATTGAGAAACTGACCTCGTCCCCAATTCCCTGGGTTGAGGTATTTCACGTATTTCTTGAGAAAACCCATCAAGAGGCATAGCTATAAACATAACCATTAAAGCCAATATGTGCGCAGTGATTCTAAACATACCCAAATACTACCTAAATTCTTCTTAATATAGGATGAATAAGAATTGGGTGTTTAGCTTATTAACCTATTCTATATATTAAAATTATAGTATTAATCTGTCTTAAATTAAACCTTAAATAAGCAGCATTATTTTTATTTAGCATTGTTATCATCATTTATGGGTCGTTATTTCCATTTGATTTTCAATTTGAAAATTTGGCACAAAATGACAGGCGAGCAATTTTTTCAACAAATATCTTTGGTGCTAGAATAGCAGATATTTTAAGCAATGTTTTATTATTCCTGCCACTTGGTTTTGCCGGCAGTGAACTGATTTCAAGAAATAAAAATGAACAAAAATATTATTTTTTATTATGTTTTTGTTCTTTTATATTGGCTCTAGGTGTTCAAATTTTACAAATATATATTCCGCAAAGATATCCAGCACTTTATGACGTGCTCTGGAATATGATAGGTACATTTCTTGGTATATTAACCGCAAATTTAATGGCTCGGCATTATTCACACATCCTTAAATCTGATCACAAAATTTCATTATTTATATTATTAATGGGATGGGTTTTCTTTTTATTAACACCATTTATTTTTAGTTTCGAAAAAGCAACTTTAATGGCAAATATATCTAGTCATTTAAACATAGAAAAATAT